>NZ_BAABEY010000016.1:0-194910 GCF_039540405.1 Ravibacter arvi | reverse complement strand
AGGCGTAGTCGAGCAGGTCAAGCTCGAATGGGCAGCACAGGTCCCATGGGACAACGTTTCCGCACAGGTTCACTATGTCTACAGGAAAGACCCCGCAGGAAACTTCAACAGGATCGCTGAAGTACCGGTCTCCGACGGAAAGTTCACCTACACCGATGACGGAACAGATCACTTCCCCCAGGACGGCAATACCTCTACTACCATACAACCCGACCAGGAGTATTGCTACCGCGTCGAAACGGCTGGGTCCTATAACAGTCCAAAGGTAAGGCCGGACAAGCTCTTCAACTTCTCACAGGAGCTCTGCGCTATACCTTCCGATACTTCCAAGCCATGCGCCCCCGTTCTCACACTCGCTCCCCTGGATTGCTCCAAAATGGAGCCAGGCACATGCCAGGACCAGGGATATACCAACGACCCCAAATGGACTTACCCCCAGACCTGCGATATCCAGGCAGTGACCGCTTACCGCGTCTATTTTTCAAGGTATGAAGGCGAAGAGTTCAAACTCGTGGGGACAGTGCCCGCCGCATCCGGCGCTGAAGGTGTTTTCCTCCACCAGGGCCTGTCTTCCTATGCAGGATGCTATTATGTAGTGGCCGTCAACAGGTTCGGTGAGGAAGGACCGAAATCAAATATCGTATGCAGGGACAACTGTGCCCTCATCGCTTTCCCAAATGCATTCTCGCCAAACGGTGACGGGAAAAATGATACCTTCAAGCCCATCGGGTGCCCGTCTTTCGTCATGTCGGTCAACTTCAAAGTCTACAACCGCTGGGGCGCACTGGTATGGCAGTCCAAAAACGCCGAAATCAACTGGAACGGCAAAAGCTCCGCAGGAACCGACCTCCCGGCAGGACAGTATTTCTACGAGTGCGAAGCCACCATCGAATCTACTACCAGGAACGGGAAAAGCACTACCATGAAAGGATGGATACAACTTTTCAGGTAAGCTTTCCGGGCAAGGCATAAAAAAAAGGGGCGTCGCCCCTTTTTTTTATGCCTTGCCCGGAAGTGATCCCTTCAGGATTTCAAGCGCTTCCTTATACCCCTCAACGATCAGCCTGGAAATATCTTCGCTGGTAAACCGCGTAAGATCCAACGCCGGTGGTTCATTGGGCCGGATCACCCTCACCGAAACATTTTCTCCTCTCAGTATCGCCCGTTCCGCATAAATTCTCGCCCACATGATATCCGAATTCACGTTTTGATTGACCGTTATATCCTTAATCCTCTGGATCAGGTTAACCAGGTTATGGGCATTGAACGCTTCCCGCTGGTACATTTCAAAAGCATGGCATGCTACAATCACCACTTCGGTGGCGCCGTCTTCAAAAGCAGGCCTGACGGGTATTACCTCGCGCAAAGCACCATCTACGTAAAGGTCACCGTTTTCCCCGATCCGGACCGGCGGCATCATCATGGGAATAGCGGAGCTTGCAAACAGAAAACCCATGTAGTCCGGGTCTGAAGGCGATACATAACGCATTTCGCCCGTGTTGATGTTGACTGCGCCTACCTTGCTCTTAACCGGAGATTTTTTGAGAATGTCCAGGTCGATTTCTTCCTGCACCAGGGCATGCAGCGGGGTCGGGTCCAGGAGCCCCTCAAATTGGCTCATCAGTGTATTTACCCCAAGGGAAACCCTTGAACGAAGCGTTCCTACCACCTGGGGACTGTTGATTTTTTTTATCCAGAATTCCATCAGGAGCCTGGCAGCCTGCTTCCAGTTTACCTTTCCGTCAGATTCCATTTGCCTGGACGCCTCATGGACCAGGAAGGTGGTGTTAAGCGCGCCTACCGATATCCCATAAATCATATCGGGTTCAAATCCGCTTTCGAGTACTGCTTTAATCGCTCCTACCTGATACGCCCCCTTCATTGAGCCACCGCCCAAAATCAATGCTTTCATCTGTAAAAAGGGTTTGAGTGATGAGCCGCCGCGGCGGACCACGGCGAGGTAAGGCGCCCCGGACCGCACGTCCTCCAGCTCATGCCTGCTTCATAATTAGAAAAAAATTAAAAACCTTTCCGGCGCCGACTACTCTGCTTTGGCGCCCAATAGCTGCAATAGCGGTCAACGGTTCGCAATATTAGAATGTTTTTGCTACAATCCGCACGATCTCCCACCCGGGCACGAGGTTACCCACCGCCCGCCGCGGCGGTCCATTCCATAGTTCACTCTTCGATTCCCAAAAGTTTTTTGCAACTTTGGGGGCGAATCGCCCTAATTGTCTTATGCCCCTTTCTATTAGCGAAATTCAGGAACCTATCGCTGCCGAAATGAAAGCTTTTGAGCCGAAGTTCCGTGAATTCATGAAGAGTGAGGTTCCGTTGCTCGATCAGATTATGAACTACATCGTTCGGCGAAAAGGCAAGCAGCTTCGCCCGATGCTGGTTTTTCTATCGGCCGGCGCTTCGGGGAAGATCACCGAATCTACCTACCGCGGCGCATCTATGATCGAGCTATTGCATACCGCTACTCTCGTACACGACGACGTGGTGGATGACGCCAACTACCGGCGGAGCTTTTTCTCTATCAACGCCCTTTGGAAAAATAAAATAGCCGTATTGGTGGGCGACTACCTGTTTGCGAAAGGATTGTTGCTGTCGGTCAATCATTCGGAACATACCATTCTGAAGCTGGTTTCCACAGCGGTCAGGGAGCTGGCCGAGGGAGAACTGCTGCAGATGGAGAAAGCCAGGAAACTGGATATATCCGAAGAGGTGTACTACGAAATCATCAAAAGGAAAACGGCGTCGCTCATTGCAGCCTGCTGCGCCGTGGGCGCAAGCTCTTCCGGTGCGGATGAAGACATGGTGCGCTTGTTCCATGAGTTCGGGGAAAATGTAGGAATTGCCTTTCAAATCAAGGACGACCTCTTCGATTATGGTGATCTGGATGTAGGAAAACCACTGGGTATTGACATAAAGGAACGGAAAATGACACTTCCGTTGATTTTTGCGCTCAACCAGTCAGATCGCAGTACCAAACGGAATATCATCGGAATTATCAAAAACGAAAGCCACAAGCCTGCCAAAGTCGCGGAAGTGATCGCTTTCGTCAAAGAAAAGGGCGGAATTTTATACGCCCAGGACGAGATGCAGCGCTACGTCGAAAAGGCCATGTCCATTCTCGATAAAACACAGCTTTCCCCCCCCCACAAAGAAGCATTACAAAAATTGGTTCTGTACACGGTCAAACGGAACAAATAGATAACTCCCCGACCAGGAAATCTTGAAATACAATTGCGATAGTGATGAGAAAAAAAATCCTGTTATTGCTGTTCCTTAGCGCAGGGCTCGTTTCCGCACAGCCCAAAAACAATCCTGCACCTGCTTCCGGCGACGTCCCCAGACCCAAGCTCGTGGTCGGGATTATTGTCGACCAGATGCGATACGATTACTTCTACCGCTACTATGAAAAATATGGGAAAGGCGGCATCAAAAGGTTTCTCCGCGACGGCTTTACGGCCAGGAACAACCACTATCATTATGCGCTTACGGTAACAGCGCCCGGGCATGCTTCGGTCTACACCGGTTCTGCGCCCGCTATTCATGGAATTGTCGGGAACGACTGGTACGATCCGATCACCAAAAGAGCGGTTTACTGCGTAGAAGACAGCACCGTAACGGTAGTAGGAAGCAACTCGGAAGGCGCCGGGAAAATGTCACCACGCAATCTGCTGGTATCCACCATCCCGGATCAGCTTAAGGTGGCCACCAATTTCCGGTCGCGAACCATCGGCATTTCCATAAAAAACCGGGGCGCTATTCTCCCGGCCGGCCATACTGCCGATGCGGCCTATTGGTTTGATTCCAAAACCGGGAATTTTATCACAAGCACGTTCTATATGAAGGAGCTGCCGGGTTGGGTAAAAGAATATAACGACAAAAAATATCCCTCGCAGTATGCGCAGAAAGGCTGGGAGACGCTGCTTCCGATTGAACAATACGAAGAAAGCACCGCGGACGACCAGGCATGGGAACGTAAAAATACCGGTGAAGAAAAGCCCGTTTTCCCGCACGCCCTGGCCGGCATTTCCGGGAATGTTTTCGGAACCGTCTCCTCTACGCCCTGGGGAAATACGATGGTAAAAGACATGGGACTCGCCGCCATTAAAAATGAAAAACTTGGCAAGAACAAATTTACGGACTTCCTCGCGCTCAGTTTTTCTGCAACCGATGCCGTAGGACATCAGTACGGCCCCAATTCTATTGAAGCTGAAGACGTTTATCTCCGTCTGGACAGAGATTTTGAAGAAATATTCAACTTCCTGGACGGGTGGGTAGGAAAGGAAAACTACACTGTGTTCCTCTCCGCTGACCACGGTGTAATGGAAGTTCCGGCATTCTGGAACTCCAAAAAATTACCGGCCGGCACCATGAGCGAAAGCAGTATTGTCAAAACCGTAAAAAGCGCCATGAAGGAGGCGTTTGGCGAAGGAGATTTCCTGAGAGCGGCGGAAAACTACCAGATTTACCTCAACCATGAAGAAATGGACAAAAGAGGGATCTCCCAGGATGCCGTTGCCAAAGTAATCAAAAAAGCACTGATCAGTGATCCGGCAATTGCCGACATTCTCAATTTGAAAAACCTGAACAACGAACAGCTTACTGATTACCAGTTGGGTCTGTATAAAAATCTCGTCAACGTAAAACGCAGCGGCGACTTACAGATCGTACCAAGACCGGGCTGGTTCCCCGGAAGCGGAATGGGGACTACGCACGGCTCGCCCTATAATTACGATACCCATGTTCCGTTTGCCATGTTCGGCTGGGGCGTCAAGAAAGGGGAAACCCTCCGCAGAACCTACGTAGCGGATATCGCGCCGACCATAGCAGCGCTTCTTCACACCCTGCCACCAAACGGCAGTATCGGAAACCCTGTGGTGGAGGCGCTGAAATAACCCGTTGTTTGTTTGAGCGGAAAGTTATTTGCCCAAACACCCTGGAGGGTGATTCATAAAAATCTATAGAATGCCAGTTGCTGAAAATTAGCAACTGGCGTTTTTTTTTTTGAGGTGGTGGGGGTCGGAAGGTGGAGAGTGGAGGGAGGGAGGAGGTGGGAGCCGGCCGGAGGGTGACACCGGACGGGTCATCCTGAGAAAAAAGTTTTTTGCGAAAACACCTTGTATCGGAGATGACAAATAGATGTTGTCAATGGAAGTCAATGGTAGCGCATCTGCCGGATGGTCATCCTGAATGGAACGCAGTGGAACTGAAGGATCTCCTGTTGCTGTAAAAAAGTCCTCTAAAAGGGATTGGGTGCAGGGACTGGGAGATCCCTCCACTGCGGTCGGGATGACCCTCCGGGTGGAGCGGCGCCAAACTTGTTGTTGTCAATGGTAGCGCATCTGCCGGATGGTCATCCTGAATGGAACGCAGTGGAACTGAAGGATCTCCTGTTGCTATAAAAAGTCCTCTGAAAGGGATTGGGTGCAGGGACCGGAAGATCCCTCCACTGCGGTCGGGATGACCCTCCGGGTGGAGCGGCGCCAAACTTGTTGTTGTCAATGGTAGCGCATCTGCCGAATGGTCATCCTGAATGGAACGCAGTGGAACTGAAGGATCTCCTGTTGCTGTAAAAAAGTCCTCTAAAAGGGATTGGGTGCAGGGACCGGGAGATCCCTCCACTGCGGTCGGGATGACCCTCCGGGTGGAGCGGCGCTATCCATCGTGTTGTCAATGGTAGCGCATCTGCCGGATGGTCATCCTGAATGGAACGCAGTGGAACTGAAGGATCTCTTGTTGCTGTAAAAAAGTCCTCTAAAAGGGATTGGGTGCAGGGACTGGGAGATTCCTCCGCTGCGGTCGGAATGACCGTCCGGTACGAATGACCATCCGGTACGAATGACCGTCCGGTACGAATGACCCTCCGGCGTGAGTGCCGTCATTCCGAGCGCAATGCAGTGAAGCCGAGGAATCTCCACCTCTATAAACCAATCCCCACCCTTCCCGCTTCAGGGTTACGCTTCCTTCCTCAATTCCGCGTAGTACCTGAAAAAATTAGGAATGGTTTCAATACCCTTATAAAAATTGAATAGCCCGTAACTTTCATTCGGTGAATGCAAGGCATCTATATCAAGACCGAAGCCCATCAGCACGCTTTTCAATCCCAGCACCTCCTCAAACAACGCAACGATAGGAATACTACCTCCCCCGCGCGTCGGGATCGGCACTTTCCCGAATGATGCCTCCATAGCCATTGACGCTGCCTTGTACTCCAGCGAGTCGGTTGGGGTAACATAAGGTAACCCGCCGTGATGGGGCTTCACTACCACCTTCACCGATTTCGGCGCAATCGATTCGAAGTGTTTTTTGAACTTAGCTTCAATCTCTTTATCTGTCTGGTTCGGAACAAGCCGCATCGAAATTTTCGCATAAGCCTTGGCGGGCAGAACTGTTTTAGCGCCTTCGCCCGTATAACCTCCCCAGATTCCGTTAACATCCAGCGTAGGCCGCACAGAAGTCCTTTCAATGGTTGTATACCCTTTCTCCCCTTCCACTTCGTCAATACCCAAATCTTGCTGATAAGCGTCCAGGTCAAAAGGCGCGTCGTTGAGCGCGCTCCTTTCCGCTGTGGTCAGCTCCGTTACCTGGTCATAAAATCCCGGAATGGTAATATGCCCGTTTTCATCTTTCAATGAAGCAATCATCCGGCAAAGCACGTTGATCGGGTTGGCCACTCCACCGCCGTAGACGCCGGAATGAAGATCCCTGTTCGCGCCTGTCACCTCTACCTCCACATAGGTCAGGCCTCTCAGCCCCACTTCGATAGAAGGAACGTCATTCGCGATAATGCTGGTATCTGAAATGAGAATAGTGTCGGCTTTCAACAAATCCTTGTGTTTCCGGACAAACTCGCCCAGGTGGTCCGACCCGATTTCTTCCTCTCCTTCAATCATGAATTTAACATTACAGGGCAGGTTTTTGGTAGCAACCATAGCTTCAAATGCCTTGACATGCATATAGAATTGCCCCTTGTCATCACAGGCTCCCCGCGCATAAATACGCTCATTCTTAATGACCGGGTCAAAGGGGGGAGAATCCCACAATTCATAGGGGTCCGCCGGCTGCACATCGTAATGTCCGTAAACCAATACGGTGGGGGCATCCGGATCAACTATTTTCTCACCATAGACGACAGGATGGCCTTCAGTCGCGAATATTTCGGCCCGGTCGGCTCCTGCCGCCAGGATTTTATCCTTTACAAAAGTAGCGGCACGCAGCATATCGGGCTTGAACTTGGAGTCGGCACTCACCGACGGGATCTTCAGCAGCTCTACCAATTCCTCAAGGAAACGCCCCTTGTGTTCGTCAATGTAAGCTTGAATAGACATATTTAGATTTGCTAATGAATTAAAATAGCGCTGAACACTCGTTCAGCGCTATAAAAATAACGAAGAAATAGCAGTTCCCTAACGCTTTCCCTTGTCTTTCCGTACAAAGAGCTTAACACGGTTTTCACTCCCGTTCAACAACCGGACGATGTTCTTCTGATGTGTAAAAACCACCATCAGGAACATTGCGAAACCGAAGATAACCAGGGAAAGCTCCGGCTTGCCGAAAACGCCCAGCAGCAACAGTACCGGGAAGGCCAAAGTTGCCAGAATGGAGCTCAATGAAACATATTGAGAAGCAATCAGCGTCAGGATAAAAATGGTAATGCAGAGCAGCGCCAGCTCCGGATGAATAGCCAGTACCATTCCAAGCAGCGTTGCAACGCCTTTTCCACCTTTAAAATTGACATAAACAGGAAAGATATGGCCGATGATAGCCACAATCCCGAATATAAACTGGTAAGTCAGTATCTGGTCATCGGTGATCAGCCCGAAATAATAGAGCAATACAGCCAACATGGTGGCGGTCCAACCCTTCAAAACATCAATCAACATCACTACTGTGCCTGCACGCTTTCCCAATACCCGGAAAGTATTGGTAGCACCTGCATTTTTACTTCCAAACTTCCTGACGTCAATGCCAAGGTAGCCGATCCCATACCAAACGGACGAAGGAATAGAGCCCAGAAGATAAGCGGCAATCACCATTAACAGAGTCATTAACAAAGACATAGACAAAAATTTTATTAAACCGGATTGTACCGGGTATGGATAATACGTCAAATCTACTCCAAGTCCGTCACAATACCATGCATTTTTAGCATTTTAATAAGATTTTAATTTGTCAGAAACCTTCTGCCTTCTCTTCTTTTTTGGTCGATTCTTTTTTCTGAGTGGTTCCTTTCGCCGTTTTCTTTACGGCTTTAGCCTTCCGTTTTGCCTGCGGATAGGTAGTATTAAACTTATCTACAAAAGCCATCTTGTCATCAGGTGAAAGCGGTACCAGCTGCATGTCTTTTGACCGGGCTTTTGTTGCCGAGACCTTGTCATTGAAGCCATAGTCCGAAGAAACTACACCCAACATATTTTCAGCATAGTCAAAGAAGTACCATAACTCCGGGGTGATTTCCAGTAACAGACTGAATCCCTCCTGGCCGGCGTCTGTCCGGATTTCTACAAGCCCCTCCGCCTGAGCGTTGATGTCATTGGTCCCCAGGTTGGAAATCCCCATCCGCTCCGAACCGTAAAAAGATTTGGTCGCTTCCGACCAGTGGAGGTTCACGCTTGACAGCACGATCGGGAGGTTAAATACCGGCGAGGCTTCGGTCAAAGGCTTGTGTTCCGCAGCAAGTTTGTCAGCGTACACTTTGGTGGCAGCTGACCCGATCAGGGCTTCCAGCTTTCCGAAAAGGCGTTCCTGGTTTTCTTCGGCCGGGTCATTATTTTGCTCCTCCAGGTTCGTCGCCACGATTTTGGCGGCCATATCAGGCAGGATGGGCGTCAAAGCAGAAAACCTGAGTCCCAGCAACGCGTTGACGTCCAGTCTCATGCTGTCAATCTGGGCCTGGCCTTTCCCGGCCGCCAGGACCCACTCCCCGGGGCCAAACCCGAGTTTCCCCGAAAAATTGAAAATTCCTTTCGTATCCTGGAACTCTAGTACCGTAGCAGGTGGCACAAGGGTATCGGCCGTGTTTTTCTGCGTAATTTTAAAGGACCTCGACTCACCATCGTAATGCATCTGGCCGGAAGCCGCAAAAAAATCCTGGTCCCTCGAATCATCCTTCGGAGAAAGAAAAGTCGGATAGATACCGCTTCCAAAACGGTAATGGAGACCGGCCGCAAGCGGGGCGCCTTCGGCATTTACCAACTGCGGATCGACTTTGAGAGAAATATTAGCCCCGGGCGCTTCTTTATAAGCAATCCAGGAACTTTCAAGAGTCGGACGCTCCTTTAACATCGGCCGGATAAACCCGTCCAGGTTAAGTGAGGGCCGGTTAGAGGCAAATAAAATCTCCCCTTTGTAAGCAATTCCCGGCGCCAGTCGAAGTTTATCGGTCTCCTCTATATGAGCGACTGCGGTCGTATAAAAGGTCTCTGCAGCCGCAGCTTTTGCTTTGCTCTCCCTTTTTGAAGAAGCCATTGCCGGCTCAGCCTTTTGCAGCTCAAAATTACCGAGTTTGATATCAAAAGTGTCTTTCGTCGCGGTGATGTACTGATAGACGGCCGACCCTTCCAAACTGTTTTTAGAATGGATTTTTATATCGGCGTTGTACATACGATGCGAAATGCCCATCGTATCTACAACGATCCGGGCCTTTTTAAAAGGCGTCAGCTGCCCGGTGGCATCGATGGTGACCTGCCCCTTATCCGGAACAATGTTCAGGCCGGTGGAGTTGACGTAAGGCACGCCGGAAACGGACATCTCCTTTTTATCGACCGAATAAACGGCATCGGTCCCGGTGAATTCGAGGCTATCCTGTTCGGGCATAAGTGAACGAAAAACCGCTGGTGCGCCACTGCTTTTCATCGTAATTTTTCGCGTTTTCGTATCCCATACCGCCGATCCGATCGACGTGTAGTAGTTGGCCATCGGCAGCTCGATACCGGAGGAATCTCCGGAAAACCCGTCTTCTTTTTTACTGAGCTGAACAACGCCCTTGTCAATAGAAAAATCAATATCAACCCCTCTGGCGCGAAGCAATGAAGCACCCTCCGCCTGCGCAGTTGCGTGCACGTTCAAAGTAGCATTGCCAGCCTGGAAACCGCCCTTCTTGAACTGGATATTTTCAGAAGCCAGCTCTGAATCGGCGCGTTTTAACACTCCATGCCCGAAAAGTCCCTTGGTTCTCAACACGAGCCCGCCTTCCAGTTTGGTCGTTCCGTTGTAAAAGTCGAACGCATTCCCCCGTGTCTGCAGTAACATGCTGTCGGCCTGAGGCAACCACGTCATAGTGAACTCTTTCAGATCAGCTTTCGGAAAATACACGCCCCCGATGGTGCTTTCGGTCAGCTTCGCGCTCTTTCCGCTTGCCACCAGGGAATCCGTTGCCAGGACCATCTTCTCCGCCTGGAAACTCCCGTTCAGGTAGTTAAGATTCCCCTCGCTCTGCAAACCGTTATAGTCCATTGAAAGCTTCGGAGCTTTCAAAAGTGCCTTCCCCTCGTAAATTTTTACGCCTTCCTTGGGCAGGGTGTACTCAAAACCCAGTGACGTATCCGGCATTGACTTCAGGTTTGTTTTCAGCATGGGCAGGATACCGGCCGAATGAAACTCACCTACAAACTCTATATCCCGTTTATCCAGCCCGCCCACATCCAGCTCGGGCACGCTGAAATAAACTTCTTTCGGGTAAGCCCAGGCGCCCCGCCGGGCCTGGTCAAAATGAATCACCACGCCGTCCGGGATATGGATCCGGGGAGAGCCCGTAGCACCCTTCTGCTGCCCCGATTTGTTCTTGGCGTCGCTGAGATAAAAAGTACCCGCCTTGTCGTACTTGATACTTCCGCCCACTTCACCGCCCTGTCCTTTGGCGTACTTGTCATGCGGCACATAGGTAATCGAGTCCATGTCCGTCATGTTGATAAAAAAGTCGTTATAATTGAACCGGATATTCCGTCCTGCAAACTTGAAATTGCTCGACTGCAACCGTCCGTTCATGGTAAAATCCCGCCCTTTTCCCATCACCATAATCCGGTCGCTGGGGCTTCCCTTTATTTTCAATGAGTCACTGATCGTAAACCGTTCCACGCCCCGGATGGTCATCAGCGTATCCTTCATTGAAATAGAAGCATTGACCAGCTTTTCATTGGACGGGAAAATGGAATTAAGCGTAAAGTTGTCGAAGTCGGCCTTGTTCGCATTGGCCATAATATAAAAAACAGCCCGCCTGGTAAGACCATATTCGTCAGTATCAGGAAAATACTGGAAGTACCCCTCGAGCGTAAGTCTTTCGAGCATCCGCCTGACAATGGGCGGCTGGCGTTTTACCAACCGCGCCAGCTCATCGGGATGAAAAGTTTGTTTTTTTTGCTGCTGCAGATATCCGGCCGCCGCCAGCAAAGGCTGGAAGCCGAACTCCTGGCTCATCTCCTGCAACCTGCCTTTCCTGAAGAAATCCATAGACTCCATCCGCAGCGGGATTTCGGTCTTTCCGGACACCATATAAAACTGGAACTCACCTTTTCCCAACTCCCACCGGGCCGATTCCGACCACACATACATTTTGTGGTAGGTATCAATATACGGGAGGGACGAAAATTCACCTTTCGACGGCCTGGTGAGATAAAGCTTCCCGGCCTCATCATCGTATCGGAGCATTACGCCCTGGTGGTAAACAGAATCAGCTCCCAGTGGAAGCGTAAATGTCGCCAATTCCGAAGAAACCTTCAAAGGAGACAATGAAAACCGCTGGCTGGTAGTTTTAAACACCGGTTTCCCTTCGAAACTCACTATCACCCGGGAAGGTTCGCCACTAAGGGAGGAGCTGAACATTTCGTGGCCTTGCAGGTAGTAGCCGCCCTGGTAGGCAATATTCTTGTTAAATTCGGAAAAAACTGCGTCATTCCTGTAGGAGATAAAGCGTGGAAAGCCGGTTGAGGGCTTTCCGGCGGCTTTCTTAATGCTTTTGTATTCGAATACTCCCGTCACCGGCGATTTCAGCCTGGCGTCGTGTATTTCAGTTTTTTCAGCTTTGAGAGTCGGTACGGCGGTTTTAAAAGCATAATCGGCGAGCTGTACATAAACCAGCGAATCCCCGGCTGATTTCCAGTCAAATCGCCCGCCGTTCCCTACAAATATGCCGTTGTGAAGCGAAACGCTCCCGGTGCTGGGGCCAAAAACAACTGAATCTCCGTGTGCAACCATCGCAAACGACGCATTTTGCAGATCCAGCAAAGCTCCTGCCAGCACCGGCAGCTCTGCTTTCGACGCGCTTATTGAATCACCGACAGGCGTATCCCAGCCGTCGGCTACCGGTGTCGCCGGCGCATCTTTTGCCGGGGCTTCAAACCTGAAACGGTACTGACCGGCGGTCAGGTACAGTTTGTTGAAATTGCTTTGGTACAAGAGCTTTTTCTCCAATACCAACTGCGTAGTCTGGAGCGCCTGGAGAAACTCTTTCGAATTGTACCGCTCGGCCGCATGATCAAGCGCGATCAGGAAACCGTTAACGTCACCCTGTTGCCCCAGAAGCGTCTGCACATTCGCTATAATCAGGTATAGCGCCGGCCCGGGTTTGTGGCCCTTCGCCGCCATGTTCCTGAACAAACTGATAAATTGTTGTCGCTGTGTCTGGTTGAGCCCGCTGTTCCATACACCCTCCAGTCCTTTCATTGACTGTATGTAGGTCGCGTTACGACTTCCTTCCATTACTTTGCGTAACTCCCCGATAAATACTTCCGCGTCTTCCGAGAACCGGATGTTCTGAGCCTGCGCCGGCCTGCCTGTCATCGCAGTAAAATAAAGCAGGAGTAAAAAGCTTCGGACCAGGGTTACCGGCCTTATTCCGGAGAAGTTATCGTTCATGCTCAATCGCCGTCAAGTGATAATGTAGTAGGTCATTTCCTGAAAGTCATAGTCGCCCATTCATTCCGCGTATTCATACCTGCCTGCCGGAGGCCCAATTTTTCTCCGCAGGCTTTAAGGGCTGGGGCATCGGCCTCGTAGAAGCCGCTGATCACCAGCCAGCCCCCCGCCTTCAGATGCTGGTTATAGTCAGCCATTTGTTCCAACAGGATATTCCGGTTGATATTGGCCAGGATGCCATCAAATTGCCTCGTCGCCGGTACGTCCGAAATTGTCCCGAGAAATACTTCGAAGCCCTCTCCGGCCTGGTTCAGCGCCACATTCTCCTTCGCATTTTCCACTGCCCATTCTTCAATATCAAATGCAAGTACTGACCTGGCTCCCAGCTTCTTACCTAAAATACCCAGTATCCCTGTTCCGCTGCCTACGTCCATCAGGTCCGCTCCTGCATGGGGTAAATTAAGCTGCTCCGCCATTACCAGCCAGGTAGTTTCATGGTGCCCGGTACCGAACGACATTTTCGGGTTAATTTGCAACTCATACCTGAACCGTTCATCCGGGGCATGGAACGACGCCCTTACCCTGATCTGATCCAACACTTCAATCGGCGCGTAATTGCTTTCCCACGTTTGATTCCAGTTTTCTTTTTCCAACGTATTTACCGAAAATGCTATTGCAGCCTGGTCCATATATTTGGATAAGACCCCTTTGAGCAGGTTTTCGTTGAAATACGCTTCGTCAATGTACGCATTCAGACCGGTGTCCGTTTCGACAAAGGACTCATATTCAATTTCAGCAAGCTCGGCAATCAGGATCTCTGTAAAATCCGGGTCCAGCTCCAGCGACACTTCTATGTAGTTCATTTTTGAGATGTGAGGTTTGAGGTGTGAGCCGTGAGCCGTGAGATTCCTCAAACCTCATGGCTCACAGCTCACACCTGAACAAATAAAAACCCGCGAATTGAATGCGGGTTAACCGGCACGAATGCCATTAAGCTATAAAACTAAGCAATTGGCTGGTTTACAACAATGCCTACGATTTCAGAATCACAATTTCGACGCGCCTGTTTTTCTGTCGCTGTTCGTCAGAGCCTCCTTTCGCAACGGGCCGGGTCGGCCCAAAACCTTTGGTTTCAATACGTTCCCCGGCGATCCCCTTACCGACCAGGTATTGTTTGACGGATTCAGCCCGCTGCCTCGAAAGTTCCACGTTCTTATCAAAATCACCAACACTATCGGTATGGCCTTCCACCCGGATTTGCAAATTCGGGTTTTCGGCCAGGATCCTCACAAAACCGTCCAGTTCCCCGAAGGATTCGGGAAGAAGTTTGTAAGAGGAAGTTTCAAAATAGATATTTTCCAGCGTAAAAGTCTTTCCTTCCGTCAGTGGAGACAAACGGAAATCGTGTTCAAACGTACGTTGTCCTGCCGGAGCTTCCGCGGGATCCAATTGCCAGATTTCATCGCCAAACCCCTTTGCAGACGCTTTGAAAGTATATATCTTACCCGGCTCGAGGGCAATTCTGAATTTCCCGGAGCGGGTAGTGATTCCGACCGTATCTCCCTCATCGACGAAACTGATGGTAGCAGCAATCGGTTGACCCGTTTCGCTATTGAGCACCGCGCCGGTCAGACCGTTAAGGCCGGCGTCGGCCCCGGGATTCTGCTCAGGAACCGGTTCTGCCGAAACGGCTTCGTCCTCCTTTTTTTCAGGCGCCGTTTTTTTTGGAGTTTTTCCCGGAACCGGATTCTTAATATGAATCCCGTAGAAATTCCAGGCCACTGTATTGCCCGAGCTCTTACCTTCATAAAAATCTATGATTTCGATCCCCGGCGTTACAGGCTCAAAATAGGCTACAAACTCAACGACCTCACCGGATTCCACCGACTTGCGTTCCGGATTGGTCGGAATACCTTCGGCCCGCAGGAATTTAAATTTGGTATTGATATCCCCGGGTTTGTACAGGCGGGTATTGGGATCGATCCATATCTCAGGCCGGTTGGATTCAGGCATGTAAAACCTGCGCAGCTGAGGCGGGATATTCCGCGGTGCGGCTTCCGGAGTTCCTTGTTTGTCTTCGAACCGGAGATAAATCGCGGTATGGGCTTTGGTTATTTCTACCCGTGTAATATGTACATAGTTGACACTGGCCTCTTCGACCTCCGGGTTATTGGTCACCACTTGCGCCAATGACGCGGATACAGAACCAGATACTGCCAGAAAGAAGATAAAAAAAAGCTTGCTTTTCATGAGAATGAGGTTTGAGTGATGAGCCTTGAGGTGCGAGGAAACTCATACCTCGCTACCCGGGCCTCACGCTTACCCCTCATAAACGCAAAAGGCGAAGTCTTAGTTTGTTAAAAGATGTTAAAACTAAAACGTCGCCTATCCCGCTAATTATCAAGCAATTAAAGAGCAATATTTACTCTTTTTGAACCCTTACGGCGTTGTCGCCCCGGGAGGTTCTCTCGGTTTCAAAAGACACCTTATCGCCCTCTGCTACCGGCTGTGAAAGCTCGTTTCTGTGGAAGAAGATTTTCTCTTTGGTTCTATTGTCAATAATAAAGCCAAAGCCTTTGTCACTAAAAAACGACACCACGCCGGTTTTCCGGGTTTCCTCAGGCGCAATGGGAGCAGCTCCCAGTTGTATGTCCTGGACGTTAATTTCTCTCTTACGCCCGGTCGGCGGCGGAACAGTCGTCAGGTTGCCGTTCTCGTCCACATAGGCCATCATTTCGTCAAGGCCCTTTCCTTTGTCGTTATTAAGCCTGCGCTCTTCAATTCTCTGGGCCTTGTCCTGTTTCTTTTTTTGTTTTTTTTCTCTTTTCTCCTTCTTTGAAAAAGTTTCCGCCATTGTTTGAAGTAAAAAAATGGTCAGCCGGACTAAGCCGGCGTTTTAACCACTTGCATGTTAAATCCTATCAGTTTCTGAATATTCTTTAAATCAACCCTTTCTTCTGCATCGCAAAATGAAATGGCCACACCGTTGTTGCCCGCTCTGCCGGTTCGCCCGATCCTGTGTACATAGGTTTCCGGTACGTTCGGCAACTCATAATTAATCACATGCGGTAACTGGTCAATATCGATCCCCCTGGCCGCAATATCGGTGGCAATCAATACATTAATCTTACAGCTTTTAAAATCCTCGAGCGCCCTTTGCCGGGCATTTTGAGATTTATTGCCATGGATAGCAGCAGCACCGATTCCTTTTTTGCCCAGCCTTTTCGCCAGTTTGTCGGCGCCGTGCTTGGTCCTGGTAAATACCAGCGAACGGTTCACCGTATTGTCGCTGAACAAACGGATCAGCAGGTCTGCTTTTTCGTTCTTGTCTACAAAATAAACCGATTGCGATACCGTCTGCGCGGTCGATGATACCGGGGTCACACTTACTTCGGCAGGGGTTTTCAAAATAGATCCGGCAAATTTCCGGATCGCGGGCGGCATCGTTGCCGAAAAGAAAAGCGTCTGCCTTTTGACCGGCAACTTTTCCAGGATCCGCTTCACGTCGTGCACAAAACCCATATCCAGCATGCGGTCGGCTTCATCCAGTACGAGCACCTCTACTTTCGTCAATTTGATGAACCCCTGCTGGTAAAGGTCAAGCAGCCGGCCCGGGGTCGCCACCAATATATCAACCCCTTTTTTCAATTGTTGTACCTGCTTCCCCTGGGGGACGCCTCCAAAAATCACCAGGTGGCTGAGTGAAAGATACTTGCTGTAAGTGGCGAAATTCTCGCCGATCTGGATGGCAAGCTCGCGGGTAGGAGTCAGCACCAGGGCACGAATGCCGCCGGTACCCGGCTTATTCTGCAGGTTCTGCAAGGTCGGGATCGCAAATGCTGCTGTCTTGCCGGTCCCGGTCTGTGCACATCCCAATACGTCTTTTCCCTCAAGAACATGGGGGATGGCACTTTGCTGAATGGGAGTTGCACTGGTATACCCGGCTTCACTGATTGCCCGCCGGATCGGGTCTATAAGATTTAATTCCTGAAAATTCATGTATCTGTTTAATGTTTAAGCGATGACCGCTATTGCGGAGCGCCCTGTGGGACAAGTCGTTTTTAGCTGCATAGACCAATGAGAACACCATTCTGGTGATCATACAAACTACATCCTTGAAACTCTTATACTGTTTAGCAGACCCGTTTAAAAAAAAGAAGTTCAGAAAAACGGCAGCCGGAAAAGCAATAACTGAGAAAGAGAATTTAATTCTAACCTATTTCAGAAGTAGCAGGACAGAGGCCTTGGTAAAACTAACCGTACACAAAGGTACGAAACATTTCTGTAGAAAGCTATTATGGTTGGTCCAGAATATATGCGGTCCAGAAAGCAGGATCATACTTCTCCCAGGCATGGCACCCGAAAGGCAGCTTGCCTTTTGTGATTTCCAGGGAAGCCGCCGGGCTTTTTTCGAAGGAGAATTCCAGCGCCGTCCGCCATTGCGGCAATTTCATAAAGGGCTTGAGCGGCTGCAGCCGGGTGCTGGCAAGCGAAAACAGCATGTCCTCGTTGCCTGGCCAGGCCGGGAAAAAAAAATTGTACAGCTTTATGAGGCGCTTCATGGCAGAAATTTTCCGCAGCGACAAGCCACCATTAAAGACCAGGCGATGAGAATCGAGCGCCTTGGCATACTGTGCAGCTTCCCCTTCCGGCAAACGTTCAAAACCCTGGTGCAGCGCAGGCGCGCCTACATAATCATATCCCCGTGCGCACCATTCAGCCAGCCGGTCTTCAAAAACATAGGCGTCAAGCTGATAGAGCAGCATATAGTCATAGTCAGCAAAAGCCTCATAAAACCGGGCCGAAATCATCAACCGGTTGTAGTCTGCTATACTTTTGAAATATCCCGGATCGAACCGTCGCTCAATGGCCCTGTTCCCGCAAAAATGCTGTATGGCCGCAAGATCCAGATCAGCCGGGGACAACAGTACAATAGGCCAGCTACCCAGTACTTCCAGGCACCGGCTGAGCGAAACCTTCTCAGCTTCTTCCAGAAACGGCCTGACCACAGGTATAACAACAACAGCTCGCAACATTTTCGCTATTCCAATAAATCCCCGAGAAAAGGCAGCCACCAATGCTCGCTGCTCAATACGTAACGCCCGCTGACCAGTTCCCGGAAAACCGGCGCCACACGAAGCAAACGATTGGAGGGCAAGCCGGCGCGTATTTCGAAGTGCTTTTGAAGATTGGCCAGCCCCTGCAGAGAAGCCGGCGTTATTCCGTCTATCGCCAGCAGCGCATGGTATACGTTCTTCAGCAGGGAAGAACGACTCAAAATAGGCGCCATTTTTTCTTTCCGCCCCCGCGACCAACGGTCTTTCATCGTCACCGGGTCTGATTTCTGCCCAAACCCGACCTGCTGACTGGCGTGTACCCGGTAAGAAAGAAGCGGCTGGTCAATGAAACCTATTTTATTCAGCACACCAAGTGCAAGCGCCATCCATGCGTCGTGGATATAGGGGCCCAGATGCGTGGGGAATGGTGTTAGCAGATCGAGAACGGACCTTCTGATCGCCAGGGTCGCTCCCGTCACCACGTAGTTCCTGAACAAAACTTCTTTTGCATTCCCTGCCTGCCAGACCGCCTGCCGGGCCTGGTTGAACCCGAAATTATCCCAGAGTCGATGCGGCAATTTCGTCCCGTCATCATCGATCAGGTTGGCATCGGAAAAAACAGCATCCAATTCCGGACGACCGGCCAGGAACTCTACCTGGGAACGCACTTTGTCGACACCCCAAACATCGTCCTGGTCACACAAAATCAGTATATCCCCCTTGCACAGCAAGAGGCATTTTTCAAAATTTTTGGTGGATCCGAGATTAACCTCGTTCTCATGAATATGCACCGGGAACGGTGCATTACGCGCAAACTCCTCCAAAATCTCCAGCGTTCTGTCTTTCGAACGGTCATCGCAAACTACGAGCTCCGATACGGGTTCGCTTTGCTGCGCTATACTGGCTAACTGTTGTGTCAGATACCTTTCACCGTTGTAGGTGCACATGGCAACCGAAACCCTCATTTATATCTAAAACAGTTTATTTCCGGCAATTGAAAAATTAATCCGCGAATCTACGAAACAATTTATCAGAATCCGACTCGCTTTCCGGGCACCCTGACAGTTTGCGGAATCCGGCGGCATTCACCTTCAACCCGCCAAGTATCAGCTTTATCCGGAACAGGTTCTGCTAATTATCGAAAAATAACGATCTTTGACGGCTTGTCGGGTCAGCGCTCGGGATTGAACGCTCTCCCCGGCTTGTACAGGCGTAAAAGCAGCATGAAAACGAAGGGGGTAAGAAAAAACAAAATTAATATTGTCACACTGGGTTGCTCGAAAAACCTGGTGGATTCGGAGGTTCTTTTCACGCAGTTGAAAGGGAACGGATATGACGTGGAACATGAGTCCAAAAAAGACGATTCCCAAATCGTTGTGATCAACACCTGCGGGTTTATCGACGGCGCAAAAGAGGAATCCATCGACACCATTCTCCGGTATGTAGAGGCGAAAGAACGCGGGTTGGTCGATAAAGTCTACGTAAGCGGCTGTCTTTCCCACCGGTACAAAGACGAACTTTCGGTCGAAATACCAAGCGTAGATGCCTGGTTCGGCACCAACGAGCTGCCGCGTATGCTTAAGACCCTAAAGGCGGATTACAAGCACGAGCTTGTCGGCGAACGCCTTCTGACTACGCCGGCACACTATGCCTACCTGAAAATTGCCGAAGGCTGTGACCGGCCATGCAGTTTTTGCGCCATACCGCTTATGCGGGGCAAACACGTTTCCCGCCCGGTGGAAGAATTGGTAAAAGAGGCGCACTCCCTGGCTAAAAAAGGCACAAAAGAGTTAATTCTGATTGCCCAGGACCTTACCTATTACGGCCTGGATTTGTACCGGAAGCGCAACCTTTCCGATCTTATGCAGCAGCTCGCCGACGTGGAGGGAATCGAATGGCTCCGGCTTCAATACGCCTACCCTGCCGGTTTCCCGATGGACGTATTAAAGGTGATGCAGACGCACCCTCATATTTGCCACTATCTCGATATGCCGCTTCAGACCGGCTCTACCGAGATTCTCCAAAAGATGCGACGTGGTATTACCCGTGAAAAAACCGAAGTACTGATCGACCGGATCCGTCAGACGATACCCGACATAGCGCTGCGTACTACCCTTATCGTGGGGCACCCGGGAGAAACCGAGGCGCTTTTTGAAGAAACCTACGAATTTGTCGAAAAAACGAGATTCGACCGGCTTGGAGTTTTCCAGTATTCGCACGAGGAAAACACCCATTCCTATGAATTTGAGGACGATGTCCCGGCGGAAATTAAGCAGGAGCGCGCCGATTCCGTAATGGATTTGCAACAACGTATCTCGTGGGAACTCAACCAGGATAAAATAGGAAAAACCTTCAAGGTGCTGTTTGATCGCAAGGAAGGCGGTTATTTTATCGGGCGCACACAGTTTGACTCGCCTGAAGTTGACAACGAAGTTCTCCTGCCCGCCCAATCCTATGTCCGGTTGGGTGATTTTGCCAACGTACGCATTACACATGCAGAGGAATTTGACCTGTATGGAGAATTGATTAACTAATACTAAATTTGTTCCGATTAGCGAAGGGACTACCCTTCTTCCAGTAGTTTTCCAGTAAACAACAATGATTCAGCGTATCCAGTCAGTATTCCTTTTAATAGTGGCGCTCGCCATGGGAGCCTTCATAGGGCTACCCGTGTGGCACAAAACAGCCACAAATGGCGAGCAAAGCATTTCTCTTGATGCTTTTACCATCAGGCATCAGCTCAACAGCGTCCAGGCGGAAGTAGAACCGGTATATTATCACCTGATTCTTGCTGTCCTTATAGCGGGAGTGGCGCTGTTCGCCCTTTTCAAGTACAGGAACAGGCTCCTGCAGTCTGCCTTGTGCGCCGTCAACTCCATTTTAATGACCGTCCTGCTCGCTTCCGTGGTGTACCAGACCATGTTCCGGGCCGGGAAACTCTTCGATCCCGAATCAAAAGGAGAGTATGAATACGGGTTTTATGCACTGGTGATCAGCATGCTTGCCAATGTGCTGGCCAACCGGTTTATCAGGCGCGACGAAAAGCTCGTTAAAGAGTCCAACCGTTTCCGCTGACCCGGTCATCACCGGTCATTGTACATCGGAAACAAGGCCTTCCCTGACCAGGTCGTGCAAGTGAACGAAGCCTTTCAACAGTTTTCCTTCCGTTACCAGAAGTTGGGAAATACTCTTCGACTGCATCAGTTCGAGCGCTGCAATGGCATCTGTCTCCGCTGAAACCGTTACCGGGTTCCGGGTCATGATATCGCAGGCCAGGAGTTCAAAAAGTTGGCCGGTGTCTCCCTGCGTCAACATTCTACGCAAATCGCCGTCTGTAATAATTCCCTGGAGGAGGCCATCGCCGCCAAGAACCGCGGTAACACCAAGGCATTTGGAAGTCATTTCCACAATTACCTCCCGCAGCCCCGCATGAAGCGGAACAACCGGGATCGGGTTGGAAGGGTAAATATCCGCCACTTTCAAATGGAGGCGCTTGCCCAGGGTTCCGCCCGGATGGAAAACAGCGAAATTCTCGGGGGTAAAATCGCGAAGCTCGGCAAGGCACAGCGCCATGGCATCACCCATCACCAGGGCAGCGGTAGTGCTCGACGTCGGGATTAAATTGTGGACATCCGCTTCTTGCCGGACAAAAGAAAAAATAACATGATCGGCATGCGTTGCCAGGTAAGACGAGCGGCTTCCGACCATCCCGAGAAGCGGAACCCGGAGTCGCTTCAAAAACGGGACCAAAGCTTTGATTTCAGGTGTATTGCCGCTTTTTGAAATGGCCAGAACCACATCATCCGCTCCTACCATACCCAAATCACCGTGGATGGCGTCAGCGGCATGCATAAAAATGGCGGGCGTACCGGTAGAATTGAAAGTACCTACCATTTTCTGGCCGATCAATGCGCTTTTACCAATGCCGGTCACCACGAGGCGCCCTTTGGCATGTAGAATTTTTTCGATTGCCTGGTCAAAATCATCGTCCAGGCATGAAACCAATCCGGAAATGGCTGCAGCTTCATCTACAATGACCCGCATTGCCACTGATTTGATTTTTTTTACTAATTTCAAACTAAAGTTTTTTTGTAAGAAAACACACAGGACCTGATGGAAATTAATGGCAAAGATATGAACTTTGAAAGGACTCATTTTTAGTATTAAACATGATAGAACAGGAAAACCAACCGGTACTCAGCGAATCCCTAAAAGCCAGGCTCAAAGAAGTTTTTGGTTTCAGTCAATTCAGAGGCGACCAAGAACCAATTATTGAGAACATCTTAAAGGGAAAAAACACCTTCGTCATTATGCCGACGGGTGCCGGAAAATCCCTCTGCTACCAACTCCCGGCCGTTGTAAGCCGCGGTATGGCGATTGTTATTTCGCCGCTGATCGCGCTTATGAAAAACCAGGTCGACCAACTTAGTGCTTTCGGTATCAATGCCCAGTTCCTGAATTCCACGTTGAGCAAAAGCGAGATGAACAAGGTGAAGAAAGATGCGCTCGACGGCACCCTGAAACTCCTGTATATCGCTCCCGAGTCCCTTAACAAGGAAGAGAACCTGGATTTCCTTCAGAAAATAGAAATTGCCTTCGTCGCCATCGACGAAGCACACTGTATCTCCGAATGGGGGCATGACTTCAGGCCGGAGTACCGCCGCATCAGGGGCATCATCGACAACGTGGGCGATCTTCCGATTATTGCGCTTACCGCCACAGCGACGCCGAAAGTACAGCTTGATATCCGGAAAAACCTCCACATGGAAGAAGTGGAGACCTTCAAGTCGTCTTTCAACCGCAAGAATCTTTATTACGAAGTACGTCCCAAAAAAGACGCCCGGAAACAATTGATCCAGATTATCCGGACACACAAAGGAAAATCGGGTATCATTTATTGTCTCAGCCGCAAAAAAGTGGAAGAGATCGCCGAGCTCCTGAAAGTCAATGATATCAAGGCGCTTCCCTATCATGCCGGGCTTGACGCCAGCGTCCGGATGAACAACCAGGATGCGTTCCTCAACGAGGAAGTGGATGTAATTGTAGCCACGATTGCCTTCGGAATGGGGATCGACAAGCCGGATGTACGTTTCGTGATCCACTACGACGTTCCCAAGTCGCTGGAAGGCTACTACCAGGAAACAGGACGGGCAGGGCGTGACGGCCTGGAAGGAAACTGCATCATGTTCTATCGCTACGACGATATCCTGAAGCTGGAAAAGTTTAATAAGGACAAAACGGTAACCGAACGCGACAATGCCAAGCACCTGCTGAATGAAATGGTGAGCTATGTCACGCAGGGCGTTTGCCGGAGAAGACAACTGCTCAGCTATTTCGGGGAGGTGCTGGACAAGGACTGCGGATTTTGCGACAACTGCATCCGGCCCACCGAAAAGATAAAAGTCCAGGATGAAGCCATCCTGGCCATTAACGCCGCCCTGCAAACCGGGCAGCGATTTGACGCGGAACATCTCGCCGGTGTTTTGACCGGCCAGGAAAACCAATACATCAAAAGTTACGAGCACAGCAAGCTGGATGTATTCGGAAAAGGGCTCCAGTTTAACGAATCACCTGAATTCTGGGCTTCTCTCTTCAGGCAATTGTTAATCCTCGGTTACTTCGAAAAAGACCTCGACAACTATGGCGTGCTGCGGGTGACAGAAAAGGGAGTCGTGTATTCGAATGACCCTTACCCGGTTACCATCAGCAAAGACCACGATTACGAAGCCGAAGGCGAAAACGACGTCCAGGAGAAAGAAGTTTCGGGCGAAGCAAGCGCCCACGCTTACGATGAGACCCTTCTCGGGATGCTGAAAGCGCTCAGGAAAAAGGTGGCGAAGGAGAAAAACCTCCCTCCGTATGTCATCTTCCAGGACCCGTCCCTTGAGGAAATGTCGACCACCTACCCCACTTCCCAACAGGAAATGGCACAAATAAACGGTGTGGGGCTGGGGAAAGTACAGAAGTTCGGCAAGCCTTTCCTGGAGCTTATCAACACGTATGTTGAAGAAAATGACATAGAAACGGCAAAAGATGTCGTCATCAAGTCAACAGTCAATAAATCAAAGATCAAGATTTACATCATTCAGCAGGTAGACCGGAAAATTAACCTGGAGGAGATTGCGGAGGCAAAAGGGATTGGAATGGATGAGCTGATCGAGGAGATAGAACATATCTGTTATTCCGGCACCAAACTGAATCTTGACTATTACATCAACCAGGTAATGGACAAGGACAAGCAGAATGAAATTTATGACTATTTCCTCACGGCTGAAACTGATAACATCGCACATGCGTTAAAAGAATTTAGCGGCGAAGACATTAGTGAAGAAGAGCTAAGGCTCATGCGCATCAAATTTCTCTCCGAACTCGCCAATTAAAATCAATGCTTTTAAAACAGGGGATATCCTCCTGTATTTCGTTAATTAACACTAAATGAATATACTTATTTTAGGTTCGGGGGGAAGAGAACATGCATTCGCATGGAAAATTGTACAAAGCCCGTTATGCGACGACCTGTTCGTCGCCCCCGGCAACGCCGGAACGGCGAAAATCGCCAGAAATCTGCCTTTCGCAGCCAACGATTTCGAAGCGGTAGCAAAAGCCATTACGGAACACCGGATTGATCTAGTCCTGATTGGCCCCGAAGAACCTCTGGTCAATGGTATCGTCGATTATATCAAATCATTACCCGAGCTGAAGCATGTGAAGCTGATCGGCCCCGATGCCATGGGCGCCCAGTTGGAAGGAAGCAAGGACTTTTCGAAAAATTTCATGCAGAAGCATGGAATACCGACCGCCGCTTCCCAGACTTTTACCCCTGAAACCCTCAGCAAGGGGCTGGAGTACTTGCAGCAGCACTCCCTCCCTATCGTATTGAAGGCCGACGGGCTTGCGGCCGGCAAAGGCGTCGTGATTGCCGAAACAGTAAAACAGGCAGAAGGAACGCTTGTTGAAATGCTGATGGATCGCAAATTCGGCGATGCAGGCAAAAAGGTAGTGATCGAACAGTTCCTGAAAGGTATCGAACTCTCTGTTTTTGTACTTACCGACGGAAAAAAATACAAAATCCTTCCCGAAGCAAAAGACTACAAGCGTATCGGAGAAAACGATACAGGCCTTAATACCGGGGGGATGGGAGCTGTTTCGCCTGTGATCTTCGCCGATGAAGACTTTATGCGCAAGGTGGAGGAGAAAGTAGTAAAACCCACCCTGGCGGGCCTGCAGGAAGAAGGCATCAAATACGTAGGTTTCATCTTTATTGGCCTGATGAACGTCAAAGGAGAGCCGTACGTAATTGAATACAACGTTCGCATGGGAGATCCCGAAACGGAAGTGGTGTTGCCCCGGCTCCATTCCGACCTGGTCCCGCTGTTGATAGCAGCCTCCAAAGGGACAATCGAAGACGTGGAAATGACCATTTCGCCACAGGTTGCGGTAACTACCGTCCTGGTTTCGGGCGGCTACCCCGAAGCCTATGAAAAAGGCAAGGTGATCGAAAACCTGGAAAAATGTGAGGACGTGATGACTTTTCATGCCGGTACCCAATTTAACGGGCAGGAAGAAATCGTTACCGCCGGCGGCCGTGTGCTGGCTGTGACCGGTATGGCGAATTCAATCGAAAACGCCGTGATGAAGTCTCAGAAAGCAGCGCACACGCTGCGTTTTGAGGGGAAATATTATCGAAGTGACATTGGAATTGACCTGATCCGCTACCGGGATTAGTCAAATAAACATACAGAACTATGGGATGTACCTCATGTGCCGTGGGCGGTTTCGCGAGCAGTGGAAAAGTAGCAGGATGTGCCAGCGGAGGATGCAGCTCGGGCGGATGCAATAAAATGAATTCCTTTGACTGGCTGAGTGATATGGATATTCCGCAGCAAATGCGGTTCAATATCGTCGAGGTTCGGTTCAAAGGCGGCCGGAAAGAGTATTTCCGCAATATCAACCACCTGGACCTGTACACCGGTGACATGGTGGTCTGCGAAATGACCAACGGCCACCACATCGGCTCAGTATCCCTGCAGGGCGACCTGGTAAGGCTTCAGATGAAACGGAAGCAGGTACCGGTCAACGACGATATCAAGAATATCTTCCGCAAAGCAAGTCAGAAAGACCTGGAAAAGCATACGCAATCGCTGGCGCGCGACCTGCCGGCCATGTACCGCACGCGTGAGATCGTCAGGGAGCTGAAGCTGAATATGAAAATGTCGGACGTCGAGTTCCAGTCGGACAATACGAAAGCCACATTCTTTTATTCCTCTGAAGAACGGGTCGATTTTCGCGAGTTGATTAAGGTGCTGGCCAATGAGTTCCGCGTACGGGTTGAAATGCGGCAAATCAGTCTCAGGCAGGAAGCCGGCCGTCTCGGTGGTATCGGCTCTTGCGGTAGAGAATTGTGCTGCTCTACCTGGATTAACGATTTCAAGAATATTTCAACTTCTGCAGCCCGCTATCAGAACCTGTCGCTCAACCCCTCCAAGCTATCAGGGCAATGCGGAAGGCTCAAGTGTTGCCTGAACTATGAGTTGGAGACCTACGTGGATGCGCTGAAAGATATCCCGAAGGTAGAGTCCACCCTGAAAACGCAAAAAGGCGAAGCTTCGCTTCAAAAGACCGACATTTTCAGGAAAATCATGTGGTTTGGTTTTAGCCAGGAAGCCAACTGGTACCCTGTTGCCATTCCCGACGTGATCAAAATCATGGAGATGAATAAAAAGGGGATCGTTCCTGAATCGCTGGAGGTCCTCGAGCCGCCTGTCCCCGTCAAGAAGGGAGAAAAGCGTACAGAAAACCTCAATGCCGACCTGGTAGGGCTTGATAAAAAGTACAACCAGGATCAGAAGAAAAAGAAAAAGAAAAAGCGAAATCCAGACAGGCAAAAGGCTGCTGCGGCTGCTAAAGAGAAAAAATCGGCAGAATGAACCCCTGTGTCCGAAAGCTGTGTAAAATAGCCGGGAAGGATAGCCGGACCATTTTGGGGCTGATGTCGGGTACCTCACTGGATGGCCTTGACATCGCCTTGTGCCGCATCAGCGGATCCGGGCCGGGGACGAGGCTGGAGCTGGAAAGGTTTACCACCGTCCCCTACGAAGAAAATATAAAAGCTGAAATCCGCAAGGTCTTTGCAAAGCCGCATGTCGATTTCCAGCTTATGTGCGTACTAAACCCGTTTATTGGACGGCTACACGCGAGCCTGATAAACGCGGCGCTCGCCGAATGGGGCATATTGCCTGACGAGATAGACCTCATTGCCAGCCACGGGCAAACCGTTTTTCATGCTCCACAGGCGCAGCACGGGTGGGGACAATATCCCAATGCGACTTTACAGATCGGCGACGGCGATCACATTGCCGTACAGACCGGGATCATTACCCTCAGTGATTTCAGGCAAAAGCATATCGCCGCCGGCGGTGAAGGCGCGCCACTGGCCGTATACGGCGACTATTTACTATTCAGCAGCGCGACCGAAAACAGAATCCTGCTGAATCTGGGAGGCATCGCAAATTTCACGTTTCTTCCGGATGGCAGCCGGCCTGAGCCCGTTTTCACAACCGATACGGGTCCGGGCAACACCCTCATGGACGGCCTTGCGCAAACCTGCCTGGGCCAGCCTTTTGATCCGGATGGAACGCTGGCTACCAGCGGCAGCGTAAACCCGCAGCTTTTATCAAGTTTGCTGACCAATCCCTTTTTCGGACAGCCTTTCCCGAAAAGCACCGGTCCGGAAGTCTTCAACGCCAGTTACGTGCAGGCGGCCCGGGAGCAAACCGGGACTACCGATATTGCCCCGGCAGACCTCATGGCTACGCTGGCAGAGTTAACTGCTGTCACTGCCACGGAAGCTATTCTGAAATGCATTGACGGGCATGGCAAAACCGTGGTATATGTAAGCGGGGGCGGCGCCAACAACCCCCACCTTGTCGCCACAATTGCAGAAAAACTTGGTGACATTCCGTTAAAGCCCATGAGCGACCTCGGTGTGCCCGGCGACGCCAAGGAAGCCGTACTTTTCGCCGTATTGGCCAATGAAGCAGTCGCTGCGCCGAATCCGGCGCCGGGCAGCCCAGAATTCGGCATTGGCCTTGGCAAAATTTCCCTGCCCGGATAAAAACAACCCAGAATTGGTATATTAAAAAAATGCAAGATATCGTCATCATAGGAGGTGGAATCGTAGGACTCGCGACCGGCTATCACATCCTGCTGAAAAAACCAGGCGCAAAAGTAACCATCCTGGAAAAGGAAGACCGTGTAGCAGCCCACCAGACCGGGCATAACAGCGGCGTTATACACTCCGGGCTTTACTATGCGCCGGGAAGTCTTAAAGCCACCAACTGTATAAGGGGCTATGAGATGCTGCTCGATTTTTGCCGGGAAGAGGAAATCCCGCACGAACTGTGCGGGAAAATTGTGGTAGCCACCACCGCCGACCAACTCCCGCAGCTCCGGAAACTGTATGACCGCGGAATGCAGAACGGTCTTACACAGAACCGTAAAATCAGTGAAGGCGAACTGAAAGAGATAGAGCCCCACGTCAAAGGTTTGGAGGGGATCTGGGTTCCTTACACAGGTATCATCGACTATTCGGAAGTAAGCAGGCGATATGCTGATAAAATTCGTTCGTTAGGCGGGGGAATTGCGTTTAACCGGAAAGTCACCGCTATCCGTCACGGTGAAGGGCAAACCGAAGTAATAACCGAAGGAGGCCAGGCCTACCCGACCCGGTTGGTAGTGAACTGCGCAGGTCTCTATTCCGATAAGGTAGCACAGCTTACACAACACGACCCGGTAAAGGTCAGGATTATCCCCTTCCGGGGTGAGTATTACCAGATAAAGCCGCAACGCGAGCACCTTGTCAAAAACCTGATCTACCCCGTCCCCGACCCCAACTTCCCATTCCTGGGCGTGCACTTCACGCGGATGATCGGCGGCGGGGTGGAGGCCGGTCCCAATGCAGTTTTCGCCTTCAGGCGGGAAGGCTATAAAATGAGTGACATTAATATCAAGGAAGTTTATGAGAGCTTCGCCTGGCCCGGCTTCCGGAAAGTGGTGGGTAAATACTGGCGTACCGGGCTCGGCGAAATGTACCGCTCATTGTCGAAAGCCGCATTTACAACTGCATTACAGGCGCTAATTCCCGAAATCGTGGAAGAAGACCTTGTACCGGGAGGTGCGGGTGTTCGTGCCCAGGCCTGCTCCTATGACGGCGGTCTCCTTGACGATTTTGCTATCATAGAAAATAAAACGGCTATCAACATATGCAACGCGCCGTCACCGGCGGCAACGTCTTCGCTTTCAATCGGAAAAACGGTTGCGGAAAAGGCGCTGACAAGGCTTTGAGTATCCGGAGGTGTGTGCGTAAGCCATTGCGGCCATAAACTCCCGGTATAATATCATACACCACCGCTTCCGCTCTTTGCCCGTTGGTGACAATCCGGTCGTTCCTTCTTCTCTTATACAGGAAGATAAAAAACGGTAAAAACCCCAGCAACGCCACGCTTATTAATAGAATGTTCAGCATGTTCATTCATTGTTTTGCACGCGTACTTTTTATTAAACTATTTTTTTATAACTTTTTCCAAGCTCCCGGCCAAATCCCCGGTAGCAAACTTTATTTTTTCTATACGTTCCAGACAACGGGTATCCGGTTTCGCTGCGGGGTTTTGCAAAAAAGATCTTACCAGATTAAAGGAACAATCATTATAATGCATGGCGGCATGGGATGCATTGGGCACCTGGCTTCCGTAAAACGGCTGCCGAAAATCCCCCCTGGTCCGGTACAAAATTAATTGAGACAAACCCGGTAAATCGGAGTGGTCGACCACCTTATTAGGGAACAACAAACCTTCTGAGCAATGAAAACTGACAGGCGTACATTCCTGACACAGGCAACCCTGGGGGCACTTCAATTGGGTATGCTGACCCGGCTTTACGGCCGCGAAACCGTTGTGCTGAAAAAAGGGGCGATGCCGCGCAGCTCACCGGAAAGGCAGGGGTTCGCGTCGCGCTCTATCCTTGACTTTGTCGAGGCGGTCGACACGCACAACCTGCACAGCCTCATGATCCTTAAGAACGGGCATGTCATTACCGAAGGGTGGTGGGCTCCTTATGCGCCGGAATACAAACATACGCTTTATTCACTGAGCAAAAGCTTCACTTCCACCGCCATAGGTCTGGCAGTCGGCGAAGGGGAACTCCATACCGATGACAAAGTCATCTCCTTTTTCCCTGGCAAGCTTCCCGCGGAAATAAGCCCTAACCTCGCGGATATGCGTATCAGGCACCTGCTTTCAATGAGTACCGGACATGCTAAAGACACCACCGGACAATTCAGGGAACCGGGTAATAATGACTGGGTGAAGGCCTTCCTTGCGCAACCGGTAACCCATCAGCCTGGAACCCACTTTGTATATAACAGCGGAGCAACTTACATGCTTTCGGCCATTTTAGAGAAGGTTACAGGACAAACACTGACTGCCTACCTTAAACCGCGCCTTTTTGATCCGCTTCATATCACCGATTTCGATTGGGAGACCGACCCGACCGGTACCGAAGCCGGAGGATGGGGGTTGCGGCTGAAAACGGAAGACATTGCGAGGTTCGGCCAACTTTACCTGCAGGAAGGCGTGTGGGACGGGAAAACCATATTGCCCGCTGCCTGGGTGAAAGAAGCTACCACAGCCCATATCATACAACCCGGCAAAGAAGAAGACAGGCCCGGCAACGACTGGCTTCAAGGCTATGGGTACCAGTTCTGGCGTTGCCGTCACAACGCCTACCGCGGAGACGGGGCTTACGGACAGTACTGCATCGTCATGCCGGAACACCAGATGGTAATTGCAATCACCAGCGAAACAGGCGATATGCAGAACATACTCAACCAGGCCTGGAAATACTTGCTTCAACCCGGACAAAAGGCCGGCAGCAATGAAGCGCTTCAGAGAAAGCTGGCCGCTCTTGCCCTGCCGCTTCCCAAAGGTAATCAGGAAGCAATTTCTGCCGCACACCTGAAGGGGGCCGGCTTTTCAGTCGCACCAAATACCCTTGGCATCAGCAGGCTAAAGATCGATCTCTCAAAAAAGGACGGCGTACTGTCGATAACGGACAAAAAGGGAAAGCACAACATCAGTTTCGGTCTAAACGGGTGGAAAGGAGGAGAAACTACCTTTCCCATCGAATGGCTGAAGCTCATTCCAACGGCCATTCCCGGTAATCCGCCGCTGTACACCAGTGCATCGGCTTCATGGAAAGATGACCGAAACTTCGAAATTATCTGCCGGTTTGTCGATACGGCACATTATATGCTCCTTCGCCTTACCCTGAAAAAGGAGGATGAAGTCGTTGCCGAATTTACGCAGAGCATTTCGCTCCTGGGCAACGACCCGAAACCCTATGCAACCCTGAAAGGGAGGAAACAGTTGTAACTTCCGCAGCTTCCTAAAAATCAACTTATAACCAACCTGTTCGTGAACCTCCTTTATTTCGATATAATCGGCAGAAGCGTAGCCGTGTATCTGTTCATGCTGCTGGCAATTCGGCTTACCGGGAAAAAAGAACTCTCACAACTCAATACTGCCGACGTGGTGCTTATCCTGCTGATCAGCAATTCCGTTCAGAATGCAATGGTCGGGACGGATACCAGCCTGGCCGGTGGATTAATAGCAGCCGCAGCCCTGTTTCTCCTTAACTACCTGCTGAAAAAATGGTTGTTTAAAAATGAAAAATTCCGCAGGCTTCTTAACGAAAAGCCCGAAATCCTGATTCATAACGGGAAACTGGATTTTGACATGCTAAGCAGGTTAAGCATTACCAACGAAGAGCTCCAGGAAGCAATGAGAGAGCATGGTGTAGAACGCTATGCCGATGTAAAGCTGGGAATGCTTGAATCTGACGGTAATATCAGCATCATCTCAGGTTCCGGGACCCTGAAACATACCCAGTTCAAACGCAAACACTCCCACAAAACCCTGGGTACACTCGACAATTAAGAGGCCGATTCGGCCGGTTACAATTATATAAAAATTTTATAAAGTAAGCGATTTGCTGTATCTTCAACCCTTATCCATCAACTTCAAAAAAGCATGTTCATTCCAAACTTTAAAAACATTTTTTCTCTGACTTTCGTCTGGCTAAGCTGTGCTTTTTCAGCAATGGGGCAGGCGCCTGTTAAGAGTAAATATGACCCCCACACGCTCTTTCACCCCCTCTATAATTCCCAGCCGGGAAATGAGTTCCGCGCTGCCAGCGGTACACCGGGGGCTGCTTACTGGCAAAACCGCGCGGATTACAAGATCGATGTAACGCTCGATGAAAACAAAAAAATGCTCAATGGTACGGTTGAGATCACCTATAAAAACAACAGCCCTGAAGAGCTACGGCACCTCTGGCTCCAACTGGACCAGAATTCTTTCAACACCGCTTCAAAAGGAGGTAAGACGACCCCGATCACCGGCGGACGTTTTGGAAACGTTGATTTCAATGGCGGCAATACGCTCAGCGAAGTAAGCGTGCAGCAAGGCAAAGGGAAATGGCAGGCAGCCCGGTACATTGTGGACGACACCCGTCTCCAGATACGCCTCGACCACCCGGTCCTACCCAAAGGTGACGTTATTAAAGTGAAAATAGGATTTTCCTATACTATTCCCGATTACGGATCTGACCGTACCGGTATTCTTGATACCAAAAACGGGACCATCTTCGAAGTGGCACAATGGTACCCGCGTATGTACGTATACGATGACATCGAAGGATGGAACGTTATGCCCTACCTCGGCGCCGGAGAATTCTATCTCGAATACGGAGATTTCGAATATGCCGTTACGGTGCCCTGGGATCATATCGTGGCCGGATCCGGCGAGCTGATAAACCCCGCTGAAGTACTGACCAGGGAACAGATTGACCGCCTGGCCAAGGCTTCCAAAAGTGACGCTACGGTGTTTATCCGGACTGCTGAGGAAGTAAAGGACCCTGCGTCCCGCCCCAAACAAAGCGGTATGCTGACCTGGAAATTCCGCTGCAAAGAAGCACGGGATATCGCCTGGGCAACTTCTAAAGCCTTTATCTGGGATGCGGCTAAAATGAACATAGCGGGTGACAGGACGGCGCTGGCACAATCCGTTTACCCCGAGGAGTCTGCAGGCGATAATGCCTGGGGACGGTCGACCGAATATGTAAAAGGTTCCATCGAATTCTATTCTCAATATGTAATGCCCTATACCTACCCGGTAGCTACCAATGTAGCCGGTCTGGTAGGCGGTATGGAATACCCTGGAATTGTATTCTGCAATTATTCGGCAAAGACCGACCGGCTATGGGGCGTAACTGACCATGAATTCGGGCACAACTGGTTCCCGATGATCGTCGGCTCCAACGAAAGGAAATACGCCTGGATGGACGAAGGCCTCAACACCTTTATCAATTTCCTGGCTACCGAAAATTTCAATAACGGCGAATACCGTAACGGGCGGTTCGATGACCTGCACCGCCTGGCACCCTCTATCTTCCGTGATTATGCCGATCCGATTATGACTATTCCCGATGTCATCCAAACCAATAACCTCGGCTGGGAAGCCTACTATAAACCGGCTATCGGCCTGAAGATGCTGCGGGAAATTGTACTCGGCAAAGACCGGTTCGACTACGCTTTCAGAGAGTATACCCGTCGCTGGGCTTTCAAACACCCGACGCCTTATGATTTTTTCCGGTCCATGGAAGACGCTTCAGGTGAAAAGCTGGGCTGGTTCTGGAAGGGCTGGTTCTTCGAGAATTACAAACTCGACCAGGGTGTAAAAGAAGTCAGCTATATTGAACAGGACCCGGAAAAGGGCTCAGTGATCACCATAGAAAACTACGAACAGTGGGCGATGCCGGTCACTATCGAGATTGAAGAATCAGACGGAAAAAAAACAAGGGTAAACCTGCCGGTAGAGGTATGGCAGCGGGGTAACCGCTGGTCATTTAAAGCCGGGACCCGCCTGCCGCTGAAGAGTGTCACCGTTGACCCCGACAAGCAGCTTCCGGACGTTGATCCGAGAAACAATACGTGGAAGCCTCTGAAATACGCGGCTCCAACCGCAAATTAGTACTTTTGACCTGCCTGCTCGTTGCGGGCAGGTCAAAACTCAAAAAGTCCCCGCGGTTGAGGCGCTTTCAAAACCTCCTTTTTCCATTGCCAGGTACAACAACCAGATGCAGGCGGCCATCGGGATATGGCTGATATCGTTAGCCTGGCACCAAACCCCCAGGCCCAGGCCCGACAAGTGTACAGCCCCGGCCAGGGCAGCCATCAAGATGGCATAGAAAACATAAGGACTTCCCGGGTTTCTCGTCTTTCTGTAAATGTAAAACTCCATTGTCCCGATAAGCAACAGAAGACTGTACATGGCATGATATTGGGAGACCATAAAATGCCGGAAGTAAAAGATCATCAGGACAAAAGCCGTAACACCAGTCAAGTTGATAACCAGCAGTCTCGAAAGTTGCTTTTGCGGCACCAGGCCTTCCAGCCTGTAGATCACACCCCGCTCATAAAAAGCGAGCGAAATCACACCGAAAATCCAGCCTGGCAGTTTCCCGGCCATGCCGGTTTTGTGCAGAAAACCGTGCCCCATCAGTCCGCCAAAGGCCGTGGCCAATCCCATAAATACCAGGAAAAAAATCGTGAGAAAAGCAATGCGCTGACGCCGGAAAGGCATCGAGCGTTTGCATGCGGCGACGCATACGCCCGTCATCATAAGGCTCGAGAGCACAGTAGACGGCTCCTGGATGATATAGCCAAACAAGTTTACACGGTGCAGTTCTTGAAAGGATTGCAATGCAGGCAAGGTAAGTCAGGTTAGGTTAATCGACAAGATCCGCCGACAATATACCCATTGTCTGCCACAACTGCATCAAAATTTGAGAAGAAGCTGACGGCTTTGGTCTAAACCTCCAGCAGCATCGCGCCATAAGAATACCCCCCGCCGAAAACGGTAACGATCAGCTTTTCTCCTTTTTTGAAGCGGTGGCGATTCTCCGAAAGTGCAATAGCACACCCTGCACATCCCGTATTCCCCAGCTCCTGGATATTAGAAATCAGCTTTTCTTCAGGGATGCCCATAGTACCGATGATATTCAGGGAAATCCGGTGGTTGGCCTGGTGCGGAATGATATAACTGATGTCTTCTATTCCCAACCCGCAGCGTTGGAGCACTTCCTGGCTTACTTTCGGCATATAGGTACAGGCGTGTATGAACACGTCTCTTCCGTAAGGCATTACCACGCCCCGCGTGTTGGGCCGCAGGACAACTGCCTCCATGGCCTTCTCATGCGTGGCGGCCCCGCCCGTTTTCAGGTCGCGGATAAAAATATCCTGTTCCGACTGCCGTTTTTTTGAAATAAGCATGGCAGAGGCGCCATCTCCCCATAAGTGGCCGGATACCGTATCGGTTTCGTTGTTATAGGCTGAATTATTATCCGACACCACCACCAGTGCCTTGGTCGCCTTATTCATTGCAAAATATCCTTGCACTACCTCGATGGCGTTGAGCAGCGAAGAACAGGCAGAAGATACCGACACAACGGGAATATCCGGGATCTGGAGCGCATGCTGGACGGCATGTGCCAGCGTCACGATAGTGTCATAGGGCGTATAGGTTGCGCCTACAATCAGATCAATCTCGTTTTTGCTGTAAGGGGCATCTTTCAAAAGAATCTCTACGGCATCCACCGCCATAGTCGACGTATTTTCCCCCTCCGATGTTCTCCTGCGTTCATGAATACCTGTTCTGGCAATAATCCAGTCGCTGGACAGGTTATTCAGTTTTGTAAAATACTCATTGCCAATAACTTCACTAGGCAGATAGTGGCTTATTTTATTTATGAACATCGTCACGCTATTTGACTCCAGTTGCTTTCGCAACTTTTTTCCCGAAAGTTAAATATTTCGTAGAATCCGTGGTATTTAATATTAAAACAATTCAGCAAATTATTTTAATAGGTAAACAAATAAGCCCGGATTGAAAATCTGCCGGTCGGTAGCTCGGAGGCTGCTGTATACCGGTTTCGGGGTATACAGCAGCCCTCGTAACCGGCTATTTATTTTCTTCGGATGCACCTGAACCCGCTGTCTCTTCATCGGAAGCGGTCTGCGCCTCGAAGAATTCCGGCAGCTGCTCGGACAGGATAGTATACCAGGCAAATACTTTCTTCATGTCAGAAGTATACACCCTCGATCTGTGGTAGTTCGGAAGCACCGATTCAAACTGGTCTCTTACTTCGGCATCAGAAGCTTTCTTGACGTCAAACGGCAGTTCACTCCCGAGCACCTCCCTGATTTTCAGAAAGAGGTCGGCCAACGGAATCGATTCACTCTCCTCATCATCTATGTATACCGACACATCCTTCAGAATAGACACTTTTGCGGAAGCTGCAGCCATACTGCGCTCGCGCCTGGCGTCAAGCGATTCTATAATAACGCCCGATCTGCCGGGTTTCAAAATACGGAACAGACCCGGCTTCCCGGAAATATTTGCCACATCCTGCAAAAAACCTGTCTCTTTTATATTCTCCTTGCTTTCACTCATGTTGATTAGGTACGTCAATTGAATTCAGGCGCAAATTAAAGGAAAGAAAATCCTTGAAACAACCTAAACTGCCCTGCTTTCGGTAAATAATTGATTGTAATCGTGTATGGCTTTTAACAGTTCGTCCCGTCCGTCGCGGCGTTCCGACGACGTCACAAAAGAAGCGGGTGCATCCTCCCAAAACTGCAGCATTTCCCCCAAATATGCCTTTACGGCGCGTTCCACCTCGTTTTTCTTCAGCTTGTCGGCTTTGGTAAAAACCAGGTTAAAAGGGAGTTCGTTTTCAGACATCATCTCCATAAATTCGAGATCCGATTTCTGAAGCGAATGCCTCAGGTCCACCAGTACAAAGGTACAAACCAGGTTCGTACGCTGCTGCAGGTAATCGAACGTCATCTTTTGCCATTTCTCCCGCTCCGACTTGCTTATCTTGGCATAACCGTAACCGGGTAGATCGACCAGGTACCAGGACTTGTCTATAATGAAATGGTTGATCAGCTGGGTTTTACCCGGCGTAGACGATGTCTTGGCCAGCTTCTCCCGGTTGGTAATCATGTTGATCAATGACGATTTCCCGACATTCGACCGGCCGATGAATGCGTACTCCGGAAGATCCGGGGGCGGGCACTTTTCAAATTCGGTATTGCTGCTTACAAAGCTCGCTTCCTTGATGATCATAAGTCGTCTGGTTCTTCAGGCTTCTCAGCCGGCGTCTTTTCTTTCATCGACACTCCTCCTGAAACGATCATCTTCATGATATCAGTACTCGAAGCGTCAATCAAAGTCACATTTTCTTTGGGCACAATCACCAATTGTCCTGAAAAAGCATAGGCATGCGGCAAATAAACCGCGAGATGATCGTGAATATCGAACTGGCTCAGGTCCTGCTGGGTGATAAAACCGAACTTTTTGATGCCGGAATCCTTGTAGACCGTTACCATCACCGGGTGGCTGAATTTCTTTTTGTCGCCGACAAAAGCCGCCATCAGGTCTTTAATAGAGGTATAAATAATATTGATAAGAGGGATTCTCGCTACGAACCGCTCAATCATGTGAAAAAATGAGATCGGGACAATGGTGGAAAAAATATATCCCAACAGTATGATCAGCCCGATGATAATAACCAGCCCAAGCCCCGGCAAATATACCGGGCGGTTGGTGCCGTCAATATCAAGCGAAACCGGCAGCAGCCCATCCAGCGTCTGGATTGCTGCCATAATAATCCAGATCGTGATATAGATCGGTCCTACCAGCAGTAACCCGCTCCCGAAATAGTTGAGTAATTTCCTGGCCATTTGCTTTCCTCCTGGCTAATAATGTCTTGTGTAACTACTTTCCGACGCGCAAATCTAAGAAAAACGGGCGAGTTTTAAATCCGGAACAGAATCAGCCGCGCCGACAACGGCTTTCCCAACAACCCCAGGCATGAGAAACCGGCAAACAGGGTGTGACGCCGGCCGCCAAAAAGCCGCACCTGTTCAATAATCAAAAATTAAGGATGGGATTAAAATCGAAAGGCCTATTTCTTAGGGCACTTCTTACAGCGCTTGCCTTTTTTCTTGTACGCTTTGCAACATTTTTTAAGAAGGCAACACTCCGAATCCTGGAGGGAGGTGAACGGAAAATAGGTCTCTGAAGACTGGTTGATTTCAAAATCCGGAATTGAATGCTGCATATCGCTGATCACAAGTTTAAAATCATTCAAAATTAGCAACTCTATCCGACATAAACTTACTTTTCAACAAAAAAATAATTTCGCAAAAACCACGCAAAACATTAAAAAACAATCACTTACCACAAAAAACACAGCCAGTTTCCCTGGCTTGTTTCCCGGCCATTCGCCTAATCAGGTAAACTGTAACTAAATTTGGACTTTCCGGACTAGGGAAATCGTGCCGATGATTTACTATTTACGTCCCTAAGCTCTTTATGTCGCAAGTTGCCTTTTAATGTTTCAAAATAGCCATGAGCCTCTAAGCTCACCGCTTAAACCTTTTTAAATTTATGAAAATTTTTGCCTGCCTGATCGGCGCCGCATTCGCCACCGGTCTGTTCGCCTCCTGTCAATCTTCCCAGCAAAAAGCCGAAGCAACACAGGAAACCGCTCTCCCCTGGAAAACGGGAGTAGCCCTATACTCTTTTAATAAATTTCCATTTCCGCAGACACTGGAAAAAGCAGACAGCGCGGGCTTGAAATTCGTAGAAGGGTTTTCTTTTCACCAGTTGGGGAGCGAATTCGACAACAAGACGCTCCTCAGCCTCAATGATGCCGAGATCGAAAAACTCAAGAAATTCATTGAAGGCAAAGGTTTGGCGATGCGTTCGATCTACGTTGCCGATGCCAAAACTCCCGAGCAGTGGAAGCATTATTTTGAAATGGGGAAAAAAGTCGGCCTGGAGTTTTTTGTAAGCGAACCCAGACCGGATGAATGGGACCTTCTCGACAGCCTGGGACAGCAATACGGCATCAAGACCGCTATTCACCAGCATGCAAAGGGAGAAAGTTACTACTGGCACCCGGACAGCGTGCTTAAAGCCGCAGAAGGCCGGCCATTTATAGGAGCCTGTGCCGACGTGGGCCACTATACCAGAAGCGGGCTCGACCCGGTAGCCTGCCTGAAAGCATTGGAAAACCGCCTGATCAGCCTTCACCTGAAAGACGTGGCCAAAGCGGGCGAGATAAAAACCGATTATGTTGTAATCGGGCAGGGCGTTCTCGACTTCAAAGGAATTGCAAAAGAGTTAAAAAGGCAAAATTTTGCCGGTTACGTTTATATAGAACAGGAAGCCAACTGGTTCCACAACCTCCCGGATGTAAAAGCCGGCTATGAATACTTTATGAAAGCAGCCAACAGCAGCAACGACGCCGCTACCACCGGCACGACCGAAGCACATCCCCAACTGGAGGGCATCAAACACATGGTTATTTTTGACCTCAGGCACGCGAAAGGCTCGCAGGAAGCCCGCAGCTTTCTGGAAGATGGTAAAAGCATCCTGAGTGCCATTCCTTCCGTTCAAAATTTTCAGGCATATGACCAGGTGAGTCCTAAAAATGATTTCACGTATGGCTTCTCGATGATCTTCAAAGACCAGGACGGTTACGAGGCCTATAACCAACACCCCGACCACGTTGCCTTCGTAGAAAACCGATGGAAACCCGAAGTGACAAAATTCCTGGAGATAGATTTCGAGGGGTTTGGAAGGTGAATCGGAAATCGGAAGTCGGAAATCGGAAGTCGGAAGTCGGAAGTCGGAAATTGGAAATCGGCCCGTTTGCTGTTGAGCAGGCGGGCTGATTGTTGATGAACGGAAAAGTGGTGGTAGATTTGGGCGAACCTGGCGGAGTTGGAGGCTTCGGACGGTTTTTTTGGAGGCTTAAACGGGGCCGGGGTAGCCGAACCGTAGAATTTTAAGGTAAAACAATCTGTCCGGAGACATGCGCAATAACGACCTCTTCCCGCAAATTGTCGAAATGGTAATCAGGCATCGCGGGCATTTCAAACGTGAATTGACAAGGGCTGACCGGTTGGGGGAAGATTTGAGAATGGATGAGTAAGCCCGGCATCAAAAAAGTCAGTAATACCCCGGTCCGCTTGAATCTCTCCCTCCCCATATCAAAAGTACCGATTTCCCACTTCCGAGTTCCGACCTCCGACCTCCGACTTCCGATCTCCGACTTCCCCCTTCCCTAAAATAAAAACCCTCCGCAAGCGCAGAGGGCTTTTATGAACAACTCATCCTATTTAAGATTTTTGCTAGCGGCCACCGCCTTCTGCGGCGCCTGCCGAGCCGGATTTCTGATCGTCATTGCTGATCGATTTGCCCCGGCGTTTCTTCTGCTGCTCCACGACTTCCATTTTGCCGAGCCGGTATGAGAAGTTAAGCCGGAAGCCACGGTTGTATCTAAAGTTATTATTGATCTGGGTGAATGTCGGGGTTTCCATTACTGTTTTCATGTTAAACCGCGGAGCAAAAAAGTTCTCCATCCCTAGGCCGATAGACCCGCGTTTATTTTTGAAGTCTTTCTTGATTCCCAGGTCATACATGCGGAAGCCCATTTGTGTTCCCTGAAGCTGCACTTCCTTGCCGCGCATAAAGCCGCCTCCCTGCAGGCCCCACCCGTTTTTGAAATTCAGCCCGGTGCGCAAACGACCTGAAAACACAAACCCGCTGTTATTGGCTGCTATTGTCGCGTCTGACGAATTGTTTGCCAGCGTTGCGTAGTAGCCGTCAACCCCGCCGCTGACTTCCCACATCTTGAACAGCGTGATACTTCCGTACAGGTTCATCCCGTAATTGCGTTTGGCCCCGATGTTTCCATAAGTGGTCGTGATAACACCGTCTTCAATAGATCTGATACTCTCAATCGAGTTATTGGTAAAGCGGGCAAATCCCGTTACATTGATATAGAGTGAGTTTTTGAAGAAACCGGTTCCGACTTCCACCTGGTCGGTAAGCTCAGGCTCCAGGTTGGGATTTCCTATTGAAATATTCTGAGGGTTGCTAGAATTGACGTTCGGATTCAGGAACTGGATTCCAGGCCGTTGCAACCGCCGGTTGTAGGATGCCTTAATGGTTTGTGCCTGCTTTTTCCCGAATGTTTTCGAAATATTCAAACTCGGCACCAGGTTTCCGTAAGACGACAGATTGAGGTCCCCCACTTCTTCCTGCCTCGCATTGATTGTCGTATATTCGTAGCGGGCGCCCGCCTTGAATGACCACTTGTCTTTTGTTGAAAATGTGTATGACAAATAACCGGCGCCTACATTCTGGTCATAGTCCAGCTGATCGGGCGTCCTCTCGTTCAGACCACCATAACGGATATCGCTGAACACCTGGCGGAAAATCCCTTTACCTCCGACTTCCAGCAACTGGTTTTTACCGAATGACGTCTGGTAGTCCGCCTGTAGCGTAGACTCTTGGTTGTGACTCCTGTTTTTATTAAAATCCAGCCCCAGGTAAGTCAGATCACTGGTAATCCCGGAGTAAACAGAAGCTTCATAGTCATTGGTCCGGTTGTTGCGGCTGAAGAGCGCCATGAGGCTCAGTTCTTCCGACGGCTTACGAAGCGATTTAAAATAATCGACATTCACATCCCAGGTCCCCGAAAGATCATCCGTTTTCACATTCCGGAAATTATTCGTGGTGACGCCGTTAAAAATATTAGCGGTATTCATCCCCTGGGTATTCCAGAAATTACGCGCTCCGTACCGAACGCCGGCGGCGAGGTAGGAATTTTCATCCAGGTCATAATCTGCCCCGAAATTGATGCTTCCGAACAGCATTTTATCCTTGCCCTCCATGGTCTGGCGTACGATCCGGTCTTCCGATTTGCTGGTCTGAATATTGTCCGAGACCGCCGGGATATTGTAATTCCAGCGCCCGAACCCGCCGAGGCTCATCCCGAGCTTGCCGCTGCGGTAGTTTCCGCGGAGACCCATATTGGACCCCCTGTTGCCAAAACCGGACATCACGTTGAGCGTACCGCCCTGTATTTTCGAACGCTTGGTAATAATATTGATAATACCGGCCGTTCCCTCGGCATCATAGCGGGCAGACGGTGAAGTAATCACCTCGACCGACTTGATCAAATCGGCGGGAATCTGCTTCAAGGCCTCCGCAACGCTGGTTGCTATTATGGTGGAGGGCTTGTTGTTGATCAATACACGGACATTCTGGCTACCACGCAGAGAGACGTTACCGTCCAAGTCTACAGTCAGCATGGGCACTTTGCGCATCACGTCGGTTGCGTCACCGCCCCGGCTGCTTATGTCCTTTTCTGCATTGAAGACCAAACGGTCGACTTTCTCTTCTACCAGCTGGGCCATACCTACTACCTGTACCTCATTCAGCTGAACGACATTACTGCCGAGTTGTATGGTTCCCAATTCTATGTCGGAACGCCTTTCTACCTTAACATTCGCTATTTCCTTCGAGTTGTAGCCTATAAACGAAACGAGCACTTTAAATTCGCCCTCAGCTACCTTGGTAAGGCTGAATTTTCCTTTTTCATCGGTTGTAGTTCCATCAATAGGGCTGTTGGTCTTTACATCCACCAGCGCGACGGCTGCAAATTCTACGGGACTTTTGGTGGTCGAGTCCACTACAACCCCCAAAATCTTGCCGTTCCCTTTGGGCGCTGTTGACTCCAGTGTACCCGGAATTCCAGGCCCCTGCTGCTGTGACGGTCTCTGACGGCCGCCCCATTCACCGCCACCTCCCCCTCCCGGTCGTCCTTCGCCTCCACCCGGGCGCTGCGCCATCGACTGAATGCTCAATAAAGCACAAGCAACCAGTGCCGGCGCTGTCAATCGTAATAGTTTCATAGATTCCTGCTAGGCTAATAGATAGTTTAAATAGGGTATAATTATTGCGTTCCCGTGACACCGGAAATCGAATAAATCATGGCTAACTCAACAAATTTGACTCATCTTTATAAGACTAACAATCCACAATAGACCGTTGCCCGAACTATACCGATAGTTTGAACGATTTAACCGACATTTCCCCTACTACCTCGCGGGCGGGAATTTCATCGGATCAAAAGCGTTTCCTATAGATAAACTTTGCCCCGAGATCTATTAACCCTGCCCCGGCTGCGGCATAATTCACAAATTGTACTACAATGTATTACATTTAGCCTCCAGATGAATGGGGCTCCGGGCTGCGCGATACAAATCATCGGTGGCCCGCCTCTCAAACTTTGTTGTATACGTGAAAATTTCCGCCGGCCACAAATACAGTAATATCTTCGCTCACCTGCTGATGTGGTGTTTGCTCGGCACTTTTCTCCTCCTGTGGCAACCACTCACCTGGCGAATCCACATTCCGGCAGAATTCTGGTACAAGCAGGCGTTGCTGCTTTTGTTCCTGGTAGCCCTGTTTTACACCAACACCGAAGTACTGATCCCCCGGCTGCTGCAGCAAAGCAAGATCCCCTTGTTTATTGTGATCAATTTTGCGCTGGCCGTCCTCATCTCGTTTTTGGTGGAACAGATTGAAACGCGTCTGCAGCTGCGGGACATAATGAACCGGGCTTTCCGGGCGGCGCGCGAAGGCGGCGTCATGAAACGCGAAGAGGTGGTTGACTATTTTTCCCTGCTTTTTACCCTTATTATCTTCGGGGTCAGCACCATCACCGCAACGGTACAGAGCTGGCAAAATAACCGTCTTGCGCGCGAAGAACTCGAAAAGCAAAAACTCGAATCGGAACTTTCATTTCTGAAGGCGCAGATCAACCCGCATTTCTTTTTTAATACGCTCAACAATATTTACGCCCTTACGCAGATCAACCACGAAAAGGCCGGGGCCGCCATACACAAACTATCCAGAATGATGCGTTACGTTTTGTATGACACGCTCCAGGACAAAGTGATGTTGAGACAGGAGATTGCTTTCCTGGAGGATTACGTAGAATTGATGAAACTCAGGCTCACCGAAAAGGTAGACCTGAAACTCCATATCGATGACGAGATTACCGACGTTCCCGTTGCGCCTATGCTTTTTCTGCCAATTGTTGAAAATGCATTCAAACACGGGACGAGTGCTACCGAGCCCAGCAGCATCGAAATATCAGTTACACAACCTCCGGGAGGTGTACACCTGATGGTCAGCAATACACTTTTTGCCGATAAAAACCGCTCGCTGGAAGAAAGTAACGGCATTGGGCTGACCAATACGAGCCGGCGGCTGGACATTCTCTACCCCGGTTGTTACCAGCTTCAAGTATCGGAGAATTCAAAAGAAAAGAAGTTTACCGTGTCTCTAAACCTGCAAGTGAATTGAAGCTGAACTGCATAGCTGTGGACGACGAGCCTCTCGCACTGGGACTCGTATGCACCTTCATCGAAAAGACGCCGTTCCTGGAGCTCGCCGGGAGTTTTTCAAATGGTGTGGACGCGCTGCAGGCCATTCAGAACGGGGGTATTGATGTCGCCTTCCTGGATATCCAGATGCCTGACCTGACCGGTCTGGAACTGGCCAGGATTTTGGAAAAGTCCCCGGAAAGGGCGCCTCGTGTTGTCTTTACCACCGCTTTCAATCAGTTTGCCCACGAAGGTTACAAGGTAGACGCGCTCGACTATCTTTTGAAACCGTTCAACTACGAGGAATTCCTTAAGGCGGCCACCAAAGCTCAGCAGCATTTCAGCCTGGTCAGGCGGGCGGAAGAATCGTCAGGACAGCTGGTCAGCCCGAAAGACAACTACTTGTTCCTGAAAGTCGAGTACCAGATGGTCAGGGTACTGTTCGAAGATATCCTGTACATCGAAGGACTTAAAGACTACGTAAAAGTTCACCTCGAAAGCAGCCTGAAACCCATTCTTTCACTCACCAGCCTCAAGTCACTGGAAGAAAAGCTAGCGGGGAAAGGATTCATGCGCGTGCACCGCTCCTTTATCGTGAACCTTGATAAAATCAGCGCGGTTACCAAGACCAGTATTTCGATCGGTACGGAAAACATACCGGTCAGCGAGCAATACAAAGAGGACTTCAACCGCTATTTGAGCCAATGGATGTAGGGAAATAACCCTTAGGGCTGGTATATTTGCCCGGCAAATATCTTTTATTGCCATTGTCTAAAATAAATACGATCTCAAAATGTTTCGTCGAACTTTCGTTAAGTCAGCTATAGGCCTGGCAGGGTTAGCTGCTGTCAACCCATTGCAACAGGGCTTCGCTGCCCAGCCCGCCAAAAACAATTTTAAGCTTCGTTACGCACCGCATTTCGGAATGTTCCAGAACAGTGCCGGCAAAGACCTGATCGACCAGTTAAAGTTTATGGCCGACAATGGGTTTACTGCACTCGAAGACAATGGCATGATGGGAAGACCTGTCCAGGAACAGGAAAAAATTGCGCGCGAAATGGATCGCCTGGGTATCAAAATGGGTGTGTTTGTAGTGGATAAAGGCGGAAATGGTGCCAATACCCTGGCCGCCGGTAAGAAAGAACATGTCGACATTTTCCTGGCGGGATGCAAACGTGCCGTTGAAGTAGCCAAACGTGTCAACGCCAAATGGATGACAGTAGTGCCGGGCGATTATGAGCGGTCCCTTCCCCTCGGGATTCAAACCGGCCACGTAATTGATGCCCTGCGCCGCGGCGCCGAAATTCTTGAACCGCACGGTCTGACGATGGTACTGGAACCGCTGAGCGACACGCCGAATCTTTTCCTTCGCTACACCGATCAGACCTATGAGATCTGCCGGGGGGTGAACAGTCCGGCCTGCAAAATTCTTTACGACGCCTATCACCAGCAAAAAAACGAAGGGCGACTGATTCACCATATCACACTGGCGTGGAGTGAAATCGGCTACTTCCAGGTGGGTGACGAACCCGGCAGAAAAGAGCCAACCACCGGTGAAATCAATTATAAAAATGTATTCAAATACATTCACGACCGAAGCAAAGCCGAAAAGCTAGACTTTATCATCGGAATGGAACACGGGAATTCGAAGCCCGGTAAAGAAGGTGAGCTCGCGCTGATAAAAGCCTATCAGGAGAGTGATAATTTCTAGAAATCGGAGATCGGAAATCGGAAATCAGGCGTTTGCTCCGATTTCCGATTTCCGACTGCCGATTTCCGACTGCCGACTGCCGATTTCCGTCCCCCTCTTACGCCAGGATCAGAACTGAATTTTCCTCGGCAGCTACTCCTGCTGATACGTACTTGTCAGCTCCCTGGTCATTGATCCATTTTTCCCCGTCCAACAGGTAGCGGAACTGATATTCACGGCCTCCGGCAAGCTCCAAAGCTCCCTTGTAAGAACCGTCTTTTTGCTTCTTCAATTTGGTCGCTTCCAGAGGATCCCAACCGTTAAACTCACCTAATACCGTCACCTCAGTAGCTCCGGAAACCAACTCAACAGGTACTGAGAATGTTACCTTATAGGCAGACTTGCTTTTGATAAATTGTTTCGATAGCGCCATTTTTTTGCGATGTTTAGTTTAACGGAGCAAATATACAATCCTTGAAACTATAATCACATGATAATCAAAACAATAGAATGAATTTATCTTGAAATAATTATACAACTACAATTTTTAGCCCGTATAGTGCAAAATACAGCTTAAAAACGGCAATTTTCAGGACAAACCGCCGCCTATATAGTTGACTTCGGGCTGCAGCCGTATCCCAAACCGCTCTTCCACAGACGCCTGGATTTTTGAGGCCAAAGCTTTTACTTCGCCCCCACCGGCTCCGCCCAGGTTGACCAAAACCAGCGCCTGCCGGTCATGAACGCCGACTCTTCCCTCCCGGTACCCTTTCCATCCGGCCGTTTCAATGAGCCACCCTGCCGGGACTTTGACCATATCACCCGCCTGCGGATAGCCGGGTACCGCCGGAAATTTTGACTTTAAAGTCTCGAAAACCGTCGCCGGGATTTCTGGATTCTTAAAGAAACTGCCTGCATTGCCTGTTTCGGCCGGATCCGGCAGCTTACTCCGCCTGATTTGTATAATCGCCCTGCTTACGTCCGCAATTCCGGGTTGCCCGGCTCCCATTTCCGCAAGTACCTTTCGAACATCACCATAGTCTATATGCACAATACCCGCCTTGCTCAGGTTGAAATCCACGGAAGAAATCACCCATTTATTTTTTTCTTCCTGTTTGAATATGCTGTCCCGGTAGCCGAACCGGCATTCGTCCCGGGAAAATATCCGGGTTTGCCCATCTTCCACCCGAACCGCTTCCAGCGCGTAGAAAACATCTTTGATCTCCACCCCGTAAGCGCCGATATTCTGAATGGGGGCCGCCCCCACCGAGCCCGGAATCAATGATAAATTTTCCAGCCCACCCCAGCCTTGGGAAACGGCAAAAGCAACCAGGTCGTGCCAGACTACTCCCGCACCAACCCGTAGCCGAACCTGGTCAGCATCTTCCTGAATGACCTGTATGCCCTTCAGCTCCATCTTCATGACCAGGTACGGGAGATCTCCCAGTAACAGAATGTTGCTTCCTCCACCCAATACAAAAGGGCTCAGCCCGCTTTCGCGCGCGAACCGTAAAGCCTCTGCCAATTGCCCGCCGGCCGTCACCCGGCAAAAAAAATCTGCATTGGCCTCTATTCCGAAGGTATTGTATGGTTGTAGCGAGTGGTTTTGAAAAAAAGATAATGCCACCTTGATGGGTTTTAAATGGAAATCGGTAATCAGAAATCGGAAGTCGGAAATCGGGCCGTTGATTGCCGGATTACATTCCGGTTTCCGATTACCAATTTCCAAAATTACGCTTTTCCGCAACATCTGTTGGCAGTCTGTAGCCAGGAGACTTTCCGATCTATGCGTTTTTTGTTACTTTTGCTCTTATGTATATTGTTAAAAACCAGGCCGGAATCTTAGGGGTGCGCTCTCATCTCGCGCTTTTGGGCTTACTTTGGATAGTGTTTTCGTCTTGTTCGAGCAATATCCTGTCGCGGAGCAGCACGAGCAACTACCAGGAAGACCTTGCCAAGGTTCGTCCCCATTACCCGTTCAAAAACGAGGATCTGATGGTTAAATCTTCTGCCCAGCCGGAAGAAAAAGCCGCCGCTTCCGCTCCTGAGAAAAAGGAAACATCCGGCAAGACCGTAGCGGTCACCTCCGAATTGGCCGACATTCTTCAAACTATCAATCAGCAAAATAAATCCGTCAAATTCATGCCGGGATTCAGGATACAGCTTTATGTAGGCAATATCCGTTCCGAAGCGGACGCTGCAAAAGCTTTCGTATACCGCGCCTTTCCGGATCTTAATCCCTACATCACGTTTTCACAACCCACCTACCGCGTAAAAATCGGGGATTTTATGAGTAAAGCTGCTGCCGAACATGTTTTGTCGACCGTTCGCCTTCAATATACCTCGGCTGTAGTCATTTCTGACAAGATCGAAATCGAAAAAGCACTTCTGCAATCAATGGCAGAATAATAAAATTCAATTGGGGTGCAACCATTTTACACCGATGAAAAAAGCACTAATAACCGGGATAACCGGGCAAGATGGCGCCTATCTGGCAGAGCTCCTTCTGGAAAAGGGCTACGAAGTCCACGGCATCAAGAGAAGAACCTCGCTGTTCAACACACAACGGATCGATCATCTCTATGAAGATCCGCATGAGACAAACCCCCGCCTTATCCTCCATTTCGGCGACCTGAGCGATTCTACCAATATCATCCGGATTATCCAGGAAGTTCAACCGGACGAGATTTACAACCTGGGCGCTATGTCGCACGTACGGGTGAGTTTCGAAGAACCCGAGTATACGGCCAATGTGGACGGCATCGGGACACTCCGTATCCTGGAGGCTGTCCGTCTTCTGGGACTTACTGGAAAAACAAGAATTTACCAGGCCTCTACCTCCGAGCTGTACGGGCTGGTGCAGGAAGTTCCGCAATCCGAGCGCACGCCGTTTTATCCGAGGTCGCCTTACGCAGTCGCCAAAATGTATGCTTACTGGATTACGGTGAACTACCGGGAAGCCTACCAGATGTATGCCTGCAACGGTATCCTGTTCAACCACGAATCACCGCTTCGCGGGGAAACGTTCGTTACCCGGAAAATTACCCGCGCAGTATCAAGAATCGCACTGGGCCTGCAGGAGAAAATCCACCTCGGCAATATCGACGCGCAACGCGACTGGGGGCATGCGAAAGATTATGTGGAAGCCATGTGGCTTATCCTTCAACAGGATAAACCGGAAGATTTTGTAATTGCAACCGGTGTAACTACCAGTATTCGCGAATTTGTCAGGCTTGCTTTTGCCGAAGTAGGGATTGAGCTGGAATTCAGAGGTTCCGGTGTAAATGAAACCGCGCACGTTCTGAAATGCAACAACCCGGAATACCAGCTGCCCGCGGGAAAATTGGTACTGGCCATTGACGAGCGGTATTTCCGCCCGACGGAGGTGGAATTGCTTATCGGGGATCCAACCAAATCAAAAACCAAACTCGGGTGGAAGCCGAAGTACGACCTTCAGGCACTCGTGGAAGACATGATGAAAGCTGATCTGGCGCTCTTCAAAAAAGACAGGCTTCTTGAGCAATCAGGGCATACTCCTATGAACTATTACGAATAGCGACTTTACGGGGAGTTGCCATAAAAGAGTGCGGCGCGGCCGGGGATCCCCGGCCGCGCCGCACTCTTTTATGGCTTTCTACTTTTTATTGAGTGTGATGGTCACCAGGGCGTAGCTAAGCGGTATCGTTTCACAGGTTCTCGTACCTACCGTAAGTAAAAACGGGTCAAGAGGCTTCCCATTGGTAGTCGCAGTAATCTTAACGCCGGTATCGCCGGATGTTTCATACGTAATGGCTTCGTCAATTACGACACTCGGAGCAAATAGCTGAAGATAATTCCTGATTTCACCTTGCAGCTTACCGTCTTCGGTAAAGGTCAAAGGAATGTTCCCGACCGTAGTAGTTCCTGTAACAATGCTGGCATTCCATGTACCGACAATCTGGGATTTAAGTGCCGTAGGTACACACTCCTTTTCTTTTTCATCTTTTTTGCAGGACACCGCGGCAATTGCCAGAACAAAAATCAAGAGGAAGTTTTTCAAAAGACTGAATGGATTTGCTTTCATGCTTGGGTTAATTTGAACATTTGATTTTATAGATAAACGTTTCGCCCTAATCTTATTATTGGACAACCGGCTAAAACTTTCAGACGACCTTTCAGGCGACAACATTAGTAAGCACCCCTATTTGCCCGATGGTAATCTGAATTACGTCGCCCGACAGGAGCGTGAAATCCGAAGGCGGGACAATCCCGGTTCCCGTCATCAGGTAAACCCCTGCGGGGAAAGACATTTCCCTGAAAAGATATTCAAGGAGCTCTTCGGGCTTCCGTTTCATCTGTGCAATGGTAACAGCTCCTTCGAACACCTCCTCCGCATCCCTGAAAATACCGATATGGATCTGGGTGTCCGGGCCGAGCGGTTCTTTCGGAACGAGAAGGCACGGGCCGATAGCGGTTGACCCGGAATAGCTCTTGGCCTGGGGAAGGTACAAGGGATTCTCGCCCTCAATACTACGCGAGCTCATATCATTACCAATCGTATACCCCACCAGCTTACCGGAAGAAGTCGCAAATAAGGTCAGCTCCGGTTCAGGCACGTTCCAGACTGAATCCATTCGGATGCGTACCATCCCTTTGTCCCCGACGGCACGCCAGGCCAGAGATTTAAAGAACAGTTCGGGCCGATCGGCTTCGTAGACGCGGTCATAAAAGCTGCCGCCGCCTGCCTTCTCCGATTCCTCCATCCTCGCTTCCTTGCTACGAAAATAGGTCACCCCCGAAGCCCATATCTCCTGGGTACCGATGGGTGCTGATACTTCAGGCATCTCCTCCGCACCGAACAAGACCGGTGATATAGACGCAATTTCGGCTTCCAGCCAGGCATAAAGATCATCCCGATTCACCACTTCGTCCCACTCATGCCGGTTTATCGGATAATAGCTTCCTCCCTTTTCGACTAATACTGAATTCTGAACTTTGTATAATTTCATTGCCGGTAATTTTCTGTTTAAAATTGCTCCGATTGGTATTAATAATACTACGATTAAATTAAAGGATACCACCCGTTCCACAGAATAGCGGGCCCGGATTCAATTTTATAACGTTACCCCCGACTCGCTAGTGTCATTCAGACTTTAAACTTACAAAAATGAGCTGTGATTCCGGTTTTCCTCCTTTTGTGAACTTGTCGTTAACCAGAAGTACCCCATTCCGGTACCGGGTGATACCTTCCCAGTTGCTTGTCCAGTATTTCTCCGGCATAGCATAACTTTTTTCTATTTTCACCCGTTTGCGGCCGACCCTGCAAACAACCAGCCTCGCAAACGGGCGCAAGCTCCCGTTACTGTTGTGAATCCATACACTGTCTTCTCCGGCCAGGCCCTCCTGGTAAATCGCTTCCGCTTTGAGCGGAAAAAAGTAGTTGATCGCCACGGTCCTGCGTCCCTTCCAACGCGTCATGTCAGTCAGGCGGAACGGCGTCTTATCTACCCGGACCGGCGTACGTGAAGCTCGTGCAACGTTAATCTTATAGGCATAGTTGTTAATAAAACCATTGAATTCATAGAAGGCAAATAACCGTCTCCCAAGCGGTACCAGCGCTTCGAACCCCGCATTGAAAACATGGCTGCCGTCAGGAAGCTTCGGCTTCGGAAGCGCCAGGACCCGTGAAGTGTCCAGTTCGAAAGTATGATTGCTAAAAATACCGGTAAGCAGGTAACCCGCGTCCGCGTCCATTGAGGACTCCACCGTCACGAAAAATTTATCTCCGGCAAAAGCGATTGATTCCAGTCCCTGGTAACCTTTTATACGCCTGGAAACCTCGTCAAGACCCGCAAGGTGGTGATAGGCAAAGTCTTCTATTACGGTATTGGTATCCGCCAGGCAACGGTCCAGCTCTGCCAGTTTCAGGCTATAAATTCCCTGTGTAGGCTTTTTCAGATGATCGTCACGGTTTTCGCAAAGCAGGAAAAGCCGGTCTCCGTGAATAGCCAGACCGGAAAACTCGCGGCTACCGGACCTCAGGCTGTCCGGTAGCCTTATCGGAACAACCTTTGGATCGGGGTGCTGCGCATAAAGACTGCCAACACCCAGGCAAAACCAAAAGAACACTCCGAATAAAAACCTGGAAAACATAAATAACGTCATGGAATGGTTGGCGGACCGGAATCCCTATCAGCGTCCAAATGTTGGAACTTCCTCACAAAATCCCAAAAAAGGCTGCCAATAGTTCCCGCGCAAAGCTCCGGAACTACCCATCCGTTGACGCGAAACAAAGAAAGCTATGGCGAAAAGGCCATAGCTTTACTCTTGTTTGCTAAACACAATTTACAATTTCTTCACGTTAACGGCATTCAGACCTTTTTTCCCATCCACAATATCATACTCCACCTGATCTTTTTCTTTAATAGTCAGGCCTCCAAGACCTGTTACGTGCACAAAAATATCTTTGTTCGATTCGTCATCCACAATAAAGCCGAAACCTTTAGCCTCATTGAAAAATTTAACAGTACCCGTTGGCATGATAATAAACTAGTAGTTATTTGTAAAATATAAAAGCGCTATGAACACAAAGAAACGAAAATTGTTTGGAAACAAAGACTTTTTGCAAAATTTTTTAGCACACCACCCTCAATTTTCCACCGCTTCCACTTGCGCCCTGTCCCCGCTATTTTTTCTATTTCCGCCGTCAAGTTATTAAATAACTGGGAAATAATAGTCAATTTTCCAGTAAAAAATAAAATAAACCCACCTAAATATACGTGTACCTACAAGAGACTCGTTTACCCGAAAGTTATTAAAAGGTAAATTACAAAAAGGTGAAACCGGGCTGGAAAGCGGAGTTGCCGACACCTAAAGAAAGCGGTTCGGGGGAAACCGGTTCGATCTTTTCCCGTTTTTCACTAAATTGGCTCCTCAATCGACCTATGAATGAGATGATACCGGTTCGCTATTTTTTGGAAGATCAGATTTTCGGGGTTTGTTCTGCTTTGGGAGAGAAGCTTCGGTTTTCTGCAAGCAGCATCAGGCTTTATTTTATTTACGCTTCCTTTCTTACGTTCGGCTCGCCCATCATTCTTTACCTTGTGCTTGCCTTCTGGATGGAGATCCGGAAGCACCTGAGACGCCATAACAGCCCTACTATCTGGGAGTTATAACAAAACCATGCCTTTTTAGCCTTAACGTGCCGGTGCCTGGCGGGTTTCAGCGGAAGAAACGGGAAGTTCCGGCCTGTAGTCAACAGAACCCTTCAATTCGGCAAAGGTATGCCGGCCGAGCCCAAAATACTCCCACACAACACTTTTGGGATAGAGTCTTACTTTTTTCTTCGGCCCTGAGGAGCGGAAAAGCCTGGGAATCAGGCGATAAAAGGCAAAATGCGCCTTAATAATGGCCAATACGTCGGGAAAAGCGCCCGCCGCTATGAACCGGAAACTCGATAAGCCGTCCAGGAAAAGCCTGATGCCGATTACCTTTACGCGATCGGCGCCACTCAGGTTTTTGTACAGCATAATCAGGTTATTCCGGTAGTTCAGAAAAGTTTTCCGGGGATTCGATTTATGCAGCGTGCCGCCCCCTACGTGGTAAACCCGCGAATGGCCGCAATAAGCAACCCTGTAACCTCTCTGCTTTAGCCGCCAGCAGAAATCGATCTCTTCCATGTGGGCGAAAAAAATCTCGTCGAATCCGCCCAGCTCTGCAAAAACTTCGGAACGAACGAAGAGACAGGCGCCGGTAGCCCAGAAAATATCCACTTCGTCGTCATACTGGCCGAGGTCTTCTTCCCGCGTATCGAAAATCCGCCCACGGCAAAAAGGGTAACCAAGGTAATCGAGGTGGCCTCCGGCCGCACCCGCATACTCAAAATGAGAGGGAAGATCGTAAGCACATATTTTTGGCTGACAGGCTGCAATATTAGGCTCCGCGTCCAAGAGGGCAATCACCGGTTCTATCCAGTTTTCGGTCACCTCAATATCCGAATTCAGCAGGATAAAGTACTCGGCACTTATCTGTTTCAATGCTCGGTTATACCCCCCCGCATACCCCTCGTTGGTATCAAAGGAAAGAGTCTGTACGGGAAGCCCCGCATCTTTCAGCCACTCCAGCGACTGGTCGGTAGACGCGTTGTCAGCCACCCACACCTCGAAACCCTCTGAATACCGGAGTACAGTCGGTAAAAACTTTTGCAGAAACGCTCTGCCGTTATAATTCAGTATAACGATCGCTACCTTGGTCATTGGGCAAACGCCTGGATAAACGCTTTGGAAGCCGCTACTCTATTACTGAACGCGTATGCCACAGGCTGTTACTTTAAAAAACTTCCCAAATCGAGGCCAGGGATACTTGGCAAAGCCCCCTGCGTTACACTTTTCAGGTGTTCCTTTATTTTGGGTTCTATAGTCTCAAGTGCTTTATTCACCGCTGCAACCACCAGGTCCTGCAACATTTCCGTATCTCCCGGCTGCACAATAGAAGGGTCTATTTCCAAAGAAATGAGCTTCTTTTGCCCGTTAACTGTCGCACGAACCATTCCGCCCCCGGACTCCCCGGATTCAGTTATCCCCGACAACTGCTCCTGGGCTGCCTGCATATTGGCCTGCAGGTCTTTCACCTTTCCCATCAAATCTCCTAAATTACCAAACATCTTGCTTCAATCCGTTTTATTAGAAATCAGTTTTGAGGTGTGAGGCGTTAACCGGGCTGTTTCACCCTAAATCTTCATAGCTCATCACTCCCAACTGTAAACCACAAAGATAACAGATTTGCAGTTTTTTGCCTGCCTGCCAAAAGTTTTTAAAATTTGAACGTTCCCTGAGTCTATATTTGTTTTTAATGCAGCAGGACTCATGACATCGGGCCGCATATAAACAGTGACAGGGAATTGCATTTCGGGGGCAGAAGCACAGATCGAGCAGTTTCCAACCTTACTTTCTTAAACGGAATATGGCAAACATTAATTTAGATCGAATAGAGGACGCGATTGAAGATATAAAAGCAGGGAAAATGGTCGTTGTCGTTGACGACGAAGAACGTGAAAACGAGGGCGACCTTATCTGCGCTGCGGAGTTTATCACTCCCGAAATAGTCAATTTTATGACACGTGAAGGCCGCGGCGTAATTTGTGTGCCTTTGACGGAAGCCCGGTGTGAAGAATTACAGCTTGATATGATGGTGACGCGCAATACCTCCAATCATGAAACTGCGTTCACCATCACGGTTGACCTGCTGGGCAACGGCTGCACCACGGGGGTATCTGCCAATGACCGGGCTAAAACCATTCTTGCCCTTGCTGACCCGCAGACCAAACCTGAAGATCTGGGGCGCCCGGGCCATATCAATCCGCTGAAGGCCAAGGACGGCGGCGTTCTGCGGCGGGCCGGCCACACCGAAGCGGCCGTAGACCTTGCCCGACTTGCCGGTTTGCGCCCGGCCGGCGTTCTCATAGAAGTGCTTAACGAAGACGGGACCATGGCCCGCCTGCCTCAGCTCCGAACTTTCGCGGACAAATTTGGCCTCAAACTGATCAGTATCAAGGACCTGATTGCATACCGCCTGTCAATTGAATCGCTTATCAGGCAGGAATCCCGGGTGGATATGCCTACTGAATGGGGACATTTCGACCTGATTGCCTACACCCAGACCAATACAGGGGATATCCACATCGCTATGGTCAAAGGAGAGTGGGAAAAGGATGAGCCGGTGCTGGTCCGCGTACATTCATCGTGCGTTACCGGCGATATCTTTGGCTCATGCCGTTGTGATTGCGGCGGCCAGCTGCACGCGGCAATGGAAATGGTGGAAAAAGAAGGAAAAGGGGTAGTGCTCTACATGAACCAGGAAGGCCGCGGGATCGGGCTGCTCAATAAGCTGAAAGCGTACAAGCTCCAGGAAGCCGGGCGTGATACCGTTGAGGCCAACGAAGAGCTTGGGCTTCCCTCCGATGCGCGGGATTATGGCGTAGGTGCTCAAATACTGCGCGATCTCGGGATTTCGAAGATGCGCCTCATTTCCAATAACCCTAAAAAACGGGTGGGCCTCATCGGATATGGCCTTGAGGTGGTCGAATGCGTAAGCGTCGAAATTGAATCAAACCCCCACAACCGGCACTACCTTCGTACCAAACGGGACCGGATGGGCCATAATTTTTTCAGTCTGGAACTGTAACACGCGCCCTCGGGGATACAAACTTCACCTGCCATGAAAGCCATCCTGTTTTTAATTTCTGCGGTGTGGCTGCTCCATATCCCGGCCTCTGGGCAAAACCGCGTATCCACCGGGGCGGTGGTGACCGAGTTTTCATCGAAGGCTGCGGGACCAGCCCAGGACATTTATGCCATTGATAAAACGGGCGAGGCGAGCCTCAACCTGAAAACGGGAGACGTCAGTTTCAAAATCCGCACCAAAAATTTCTCGTTGCCCAGGTCGCTCATGCAAAAGCACTACAACGAGCGGTACATGCAAACCGATCGGTTTCCCCTCGCTACCTTCCAGGGAATAGTACCGATCGCCAAAATACCGGCAAAAGACGGGGCAAAAGAAGCGGTAACGGTTACGGGCAGCTTTACCGTACACGGCGTCACTGCCAAACGGGCATTTGAGGGCACCATCGAAAAAAAAGGCGCCCACTACCTGATAGAGACCGCCTTCGAAGTTCGGCTGGCCGATCACAATATCGAAATACCAGTACTCTTTTTTACGAAAATAACCGAGGCTGTCCGGGTAAAAGTCAAAGCCGACCTTGGCCCCTGAAATTCCCTTCCAACGCTGCGAGACACAAAATTTCGGGAATTGCCAACAAATTCATAATTTGACTACGGGAGATTTCTCTTTGGGAAGAATCCTGTGTACGTTTGGTTTAAACAAAATCACCTACAAGTGGTCTAACCATCGTCCGATCATTTTCGGAGTTAACGGACTGGCCACGATATTGCTTTTTCATGCGACGCAGTTTTGTACTTTTCATGGTGGTAGCCCTGGTTTCACTAGGCGTGCTTTACCATGATTTACTTTCTTACGGCTGGGCACAGGCCAAAGGACAAATCCATATTCTCCGCAACACCAAAGAAGTTTCGGAAATCCTTCAGGACCCTGCCTATCCCGATTCTGTCAAGCAAAAAATACGCCTTATCCAGGAAATAAGACATTTCGGAATAGACTCCCTTGGCCTGGCCCCTTCTGAAAATTACACCACTTTCTTCGACCAGGAAGGGAAAAAACTAATGTGGCTGCTGACCGTCTCGGGACCCTATAAAGTAGAAGCCGTGAAATGGAAATTTCCCCTGATCGGCGATTTCCCCTACAAGGGCTTTTTTGACTCGACAAGGGCTTACGAGGAAAAAGCCGTATTTGCCAAAAAAGGATATGACACCAATATGGGTGAGGCCGCGGCATGGTCCATGCTGGGCTACCTGCGGGACCCCATTTTATCCGGCATGCTTGAAAAAAGCGAAGGCAGGCTGGCCAACCTGATCCTGCATGAACTGACTCACGGCACAGTTTTTGTTAAAGACAATATGGAACTGAACGAAAACCTGGCAAGCTTTGTCGGGGACTGGGGAGCGAAAAAATTCCTGGTTCAGAAATACGGGCCGGATTCTCCGCAGCTGAAAAAGTATTTGCTTCAGATGGAGTATCACGACGCCTGGGCCCGACACATGCTGCGGGGAGCTATGCAGCTCGACTCCCTCTACGCGACTTTCGGCAGGAGCCTGCCGGCAACTCAAAAGGCAGCGGCCAAAACAAAGGCGCTTCAGCGAATCCTGGCAACAGCGGATACACTATTGGGAGGACGGTTCCCGTTGGACGAGGAATCAAAAAAATCCGGAATTGCGCAGAACAATGCTTATTTTATCAGTTATAAAACATACCGGTCACAGCAAAATCAATTCCTGGATGAATTCATCAAACAGTTCGACGAAGACTTTCCAAAGTATCTGAAATATCTGAAGCAAAAGTATCCTACGTTATAACCACACACCGGAACAGGTTTTATGAGCAAGAAAATCCTGATTATTGTCTTCGCCATTATTGCGCTAGCCGGCATATTCTCTTTCACGAAAGTGGAAAGCCGGCAGGAAAAGCATTTTGATGTGGGCGAAAGAGTGGAATACCGGATTCACTATGGAATTATCAACGCCGCCGAAGCCCGGGTAGATATCGCCAAAAACCTGAGCAAAATTAATGGGCGTCCCTGCTACCGGATCAATGTGTTCGGGAGGACCACCGGTGCGTTCGATGTGTTTACCAAGGTGCGGGATACCTGGCGCTCCTTTGTCGACACCACCAGTATGGAACCTCACCAGTTTTACCGGAATATCCGTGAAAACAACTACCGGAAAGAAGAAACCACCTACTTTGACCGGCGAAGCAACAAAGCCAAAACGCAAACCCGCGATACGACCCGCATATTCAACGTGCCGTCCAACGTTCATGATATCATCAGCGGCTATTACTACCTGAGAACTGTAAATTTCAACGACAGGAAAGAAGGGGACATTATTGAGGTGCCCGTATTCCTTTCTGACGAAACTATCCGGATGCGGGTAAAATATGCCGGCCGGGACGTAGTCAAGACCAAATACGGCAGGATCAAAGTTTTCAAACTACATCCGCTCATGCCCAACAACAAGTTGTTCAAAGGTGAGAATTCCATTCGCATTTGGGTTTCGGACGACGAGAATAAGGTCCCGATCAAGATCGAGGTAGACCTGTTTATCGGCGCCCTTGCGATGGATATCAAACACTACAATGGCCTGCAGGCGGAGCCGGCCTGGTTTTAACTGGCTTTCCCCGGACTACCTGAAGTAGCTTTTTAGTTTGTGAACCGTCTCCTCAACCGACCGGTCGGTTTCGATCAATTCGGTAATAGACTGTACCGAGTGAATAATGGTACTATGGTCTCGCCCCCCGAAATGAACGCCAATCGATTTTAACGGCAGGTCAGTATATTCTTTCGCAAAATACACGGCTACCTGTCGGGGATATACGATTTCCTTCTTCCGGCTCTTGCTCTTCAGATCGGCTACAGAAATCTTGAAGTAGTCTGCCACGGTCTCCATGATGGTATCGATAGAAATCTCGCGACTTTGTTCGATAACGATATTACGCAGGGTATTCTTCGCAAGTTCGACGTCAATTTCCTTCCTGGTCAGAGACGCCTGCGCCATCAGGGAAATGATGACCCCCTCCAGCTCCCGTACGTTGGTACTTACACTGTAAGCAACATATTCAATCACATCATTGTCTATGAAGACCCCTTCGTGCTGAAGTTTTTTCTGTATAATCGCTATTCTGGTTTCAAGGTCAGGCGCCTGGAGGTCAGCGGTCAGCCCCCACTTGAACCGGGAAAGGAGACGATCCTGGAGCCCGTCCAGCTCTCTGGGCGGCCGGTCGCTCGTCATGATAATTTGCTTGCCGAGCTGATGGAGGTGATTGAAAATATGAAAAAAGGTATCCTGCGTTTTCTCTTTGCCCGACAAAAACTGTACGTCGTCAATCACCAGCACGTCAACCTTCATATAAAAATCGGTAAACGAAGACAGCGTATTATTCTTCAGCGCGTTAATAAACTGGTTGGTAAACTTCTCTGAAGAAACGTACAAAACCACCTTCTCGGGAAAATGGTTGTTGATATAATTGCCGATTGCCTGGACAATATGGGTTTTGCCCAACCCCACGTCGCCGTAGATCATGAGCGGGTTGAAGGAGGTTACCCCGGGGCGCTGCGCAACAGCAAACCCCGCTGACCGGGCGAGGCGGTTACAGTCTCCCTCTATGAAATTGTCAAAACTGTAATTCGGATTCAGGTAGGTATCCAGCTGGAGTGAATCCAGGTCCTTTGCCGGTTGCTGTGTATGCCGGCGCGGATCGCGCTCGAAATTATCGCGCTTGCCGGGGGCGGGGGTGATCGCCTTGGTCACGTTCATTGTGAGCGGTTTATGACGCTCATTCCCCGTGTCAACAATGATGGAATATTCCAACATACCATCCTTCCCTATGGCATAATCAAGCGCCTTCCTTAAAAGGTTGACATAATTATCCTCCAGCCATTCGAAAAAAAACTGGCTGGGCACCTGGATCGTAATGACCTTACCGATCAGCTTGACCGGCCTTATCGGTTCAAACCAGGTTTCATAACTCGCATAGGGAATACTCTCCTTTACCACCCGCAAACATCTTTCCCACACCATTTCCACTTCGCTCATTTCTGCCATCGCGGTATTTTTGAGAGGGTGTTGGGACATGTTGTTCAAATGCTAACTAATGGTTTGGATCGATTTCAATAATTGAAAGGGTGACGAAGTTAGCTATTGAAACGCCAGAAAGCAAACCACAAAAAACACGTAGCGGAATAATCCAAGATCTCTCCGGGAGAGATGCCAGTTCTACTTTGCCGCCGTCAAAAAAATGTAAAGAAAAAAATCAGGGCCACCGGCAAACGGCTCATCATCTGCGATGAACCGTTCAATAAAAACCATCGCCCGAACAGCACTATTATCACAACGCACTAATAAAGAGACGAATATAGCGTTATAGAGTTACTTATACCACGCGGTTTAAGTAAGCAGGAATAGCTGCCCCACCATTACTATGTATGCGACTTTCTTTTTGCCCTATGTCGTTTCGACATTAGGACTTCTGGCTATTCAATTGTACCGCCTCCGCCGCGACAGCTCCGATAACCGGAACCTGATCACGGTCCTCTCTGCCGTACTCCCCATTTCCTATTTTTTCTTTATTATCCTGTCTTTTTCGTCACCTGCTGCTTTTATCGACGACTTCAACCTGCTCGATAGCTTTCACCGCATGTTGACTGAAGATCATTTCACCGACCGTCTCCGGGCTTTTTTTGAACAGGTCAACGAGCACAGGTTTGCCTTCGAACGCGTGGTGATGTACCTGATCTACCTGGTCCGGGGAGAGCCGAGCCCCCAGGTACAAGTGATTATCGGCAACCTGTTCCTCTTCGGAATCCTCGGCCTGTTTCACCTTATTTTCAAACAAACCGGAAAGCCCGCCGCTTATTTTACACCGGTTGTCCTCCTGCTTTTCAGCCTCGTTTACTATGAAAACGTCTATTGGGCCATCGCCGCGATCCAAAATACATCGCTGATTTTTTTTGCCATGCTCACCGCGTTTGGCTTGTCGCTACAATCGGCAAAAGGAAAAGTTATCGGTCTCTCAGCCGCGTTGCTTGCCAGTTTCGTAAGCGGTAGCGGTATCGCCGTCTGGGTGATGGGCGCGCTGGTTATCGCGCTGCAGAAAAATTACCGGTTCCTGGTACCCTGGCTGCTCGCCGCCGCCTGCGTCGTCTCTTTTTATTTCACTTTCGACTACACATTTTTTCCGAAGGACCGGTCTGCACTCTGGCAACATCCCCTGAAGAACCTTTGGTTTTTCTTCAGTTTTCTGGGAGGTCTCTTCTATCAGGATATCGAGCACGGACATGCCCACAGATTTTACCCCGATGTTGCGGCTTCCGTGCTGGCAGGAAGTATGATCTTCATCATTTGCCTGTGCTTCCTCGTCGTCCTGGCTACAGGCAGGCTAAAAAGGGAAACAGGTAGCCTGAGCATTCTGGCGGGCATTATTCTCTTTCTATTTGCTACCGGGGCCATGCTTGTAATCAGCAGACCGGTATCCATTAATGTGATTTGGGGCGGAGAATTTCTGTCGCAGCGTTACCTGATTTTTGCGGCAGTACTTTGGGCAGCGGCCTACCTGGCCGTTCTTATTCTCGTTCGCAATACAACCGGGCCGGCTAAAGGCATTTTCGCGCTTGCTCTGGTAGGGTCGGTTGTTTTCAATCTGGGCTCCTACTACCTGTATATTCCGAAACTCGCCATTCACCACGCAACGCTGGAACTCGACAAGTGGTACACGGAAAACCAGGATGCCATGCTTCTTTCCTTTGGCGCAAAATATGAAGACCGGCTGTTCTGGAACCACCCGACAGCCTTCAGGAATCTCCTCGCCGACCTCCGCTCAAATGGCCTGTACGATCCCGCACAACCAGTCGACCCGCAAATTTTCCAGGCAATGGAGCATACCCTCGAGGCAGGAATTGTACAACCGCTCAACTGGAAAACAGCCTTATCCAAAAAAGAGGTTGTGGTACATGGAAAAGCCACCAATCCGCGTGTCACCGTCACCGTGGAAAGTACATCCGTTCAGGCGCGCCCGGTCTATCTTATTCTGCGTTCAGACCGGCGTTCTTTTGTTCTTCCTGCTGTTCCGGTACGTTCGGCTCCCCGGGAACTTCTGTCCCGGTTGAATTTCTGGTCGTCCCGGTATGCGTTTGAATTCCGCGAATTCAAATTCCCGGCTGGCGCCTACGCACTCTGGGTGGTCGGGGCGTATGACCGGGAGGGGCTCAAACCGGTCGACACCGGCCAGATCATCCACCTGCGGAGCGAACAGCCTTCTGAACTGTCCACACGGCCTGTCAATACTACGCCAGGCGCCATCTTAACCGATTAGCGCCTGGCGTAGAACGAAGTGCTTAATAACCCTGGTTCTGCACCAGGTAGCCGGGCAGGTTGGCCGCACCGTCAATAGCCGTTTGAGGAATCGGGAAAATTCTTTTGTTAACATCGGTCGACGTCTTTTCAGTCCAGGTACCTTCATATTTCCCGAACCGGATCATATCCGTCCTACGCACCATTTCCCAGTAAAGCTCAAAACCGCGCTCCCGTAAAAGCAGATCCAGGTTCATGGCCGTGAGCGCCGGGGCCGGTTTGGTGGCAGTGCGCGACGCCCGCACCGCGTTGACATCTGCCAGCGCACCTGCTGCATCATTGCTTTTTCTCAGCTTTGCCTCGGCACGCATCAGGTAAATGTCGGCAAGCCTGAGTATTGAAATGTCGGCCTGTCCTTTGTTCCTTCCGCTGTCCGAAACCTTACTAAACTCATATTTATGAACCCGGTAACCGGCGCTATAGCCGCTCCCTGCAGTCGTAAAATCAATTTGCTCCGTAAAATTAACGGGAAGATCCGGGCGGTTCCTGGTAAGGTTGGTTAGCCGCCCTACCTTCAGCTTACCGTCCGCACATCTCAGGAACACTCCGTTCACCCGGATTGCTCCATATTGCTGCCCGCGCAAAATCCCCCGGTTGATCCGGTAATCGGCGTCATTGATACAAGTGTCTGCGGGGTTGGAATATACGGACATATTCTGCTGATAGAACCTGGGATCTGCCGCCGCCGGGTCCACATTGCCATAAGCATCGACCCATGTGCGGTAGAAGTCGGAGGTAATGGCAGGTCCGTCGGTTCCGTTAGCTCCCGGAAACTGGGCAAGGGGAAACTGGTCGCCTGCGAGCGAAAAATAAGACAGGCGGTTATGCCCGTTCAGCTCGGGCCGTTGATCGATGGCAAAGATCAACTCTTTATTTTCGTGGTTATCTACTCCGAAAATGGAAAAATAATCGCTGGCCAGCTGATATTCTCCCGAAGAGATAATTTTATCGGTGTAGTTGATCACCTTGTCCATATCAGCCGCCTCAAACGAAAACTGCTGGGCATAGACGTTGCGGTAAACGGCGGCGTTGAGGTATAGGCGCGCCAACAGCCCCCATACGGCCGCCTTGGTTAACCTTCCGCTGCCAACGGTGGCCCGGTTCTGCAAAACCGGCTCTACAGCCAGCAACTCGCTTTCGATATAGTCAATGGCCTGCTGCCCTCTCAGGATTTCGGAAGTGGTAGCCGGGTTTTCCTTTTTAAATACCAGGCCGAAAAGGTCCAACGTCATCATCGAATAAAATGCCCGCATTCCTCGTGCTTCCGCTATATACAGATTGGTATTGGGATCGGGTAAGCCGGGTAAAGTCACCAGCGCGGTGAGCGACCTGGAGATCGACTGGACAAGGTAATTCCATGTATTGCCGATATTGGGGTCGGTGCCGGTGTAATTGTGGCTGTGCATGGCGATATATATCCCGTTGTCTCCCCAATCGGTCCCGCCGCGATAAGGGAGAATGGCCTCGTCCGTAGAAATTTCCTGCAGTGAAAAATAGGTCGTATGCCTGAAAAGTTCCGGCAGGTTGGCGTAAACCGGCACCAGCAAACCTTTTGCAGTTTGCTCGTCCGTAAGATTTGAGCTGAACGTTTCGTCGAGCACATTTTCCTCCAGGTCGGTGCAGGCATTGGTACTAAACAGCAGGCCGCCCAGAACAAGTATTAAAACACTTCTTTTCATTTCAACTAGTTTACAAATCCTACATTAACACCAAAGATGATGGTCCGGGCCTTCGGATAACTCAGGTAGTCGATTCCATACGACGAAACCCCGTTGATCGCCTTGTCGTTATTTACTTCCGGATCAAAACCGTTGTACTTTGTCCATACAAACAGGTTCTGCCCGGTTAACGAGAGGCGCAGCGACGACACATACTTAGCAATACCCAGTTTTTCAGGATTGAAATTGTATCCCAGGACGGCATTATTCAGGCGAAAGAAAGCCCCGTCCTTGAGGAACCGGGTAGATACGGGTGCAGAATTTGTAATCGACTCTTCCGGAAATTCAAGGGCAGCACGGGTGCTGTTAAGGCCTTTGGAGAGCCGCAGCTTATAAAAGTTCGCATTGGCGGTATTGTCATAGACTTTGTTGCCGGCTACCCCGTTGAAGTTCAGCGACAGGTCAAACCCTCTGAACCCGGCATTCGCCGTTAGGTTATACATTTGGGTCGGTACCGCTGTCCCGGCTGGAATGCGGTCACGGTCATTGGAGATTCCGTCGCCGTTGATGTCCCGGTACTTGCCGATTCCCTTTTCGTCAAACCCGATAAAATCCCGAAGGAAGAAAGTACCGATCGGCTCATTGTTGATATACCCGTTGATGGTAGACGAAGTGAGTCCCGAGCCGGATACCGAGCCCGAAGGAATCACCGAATACGGTGAATTGCTTACCCGGTTTTTCATAAACGTAGCATTCACGCCTATTCCGTACTTCCAGCCGCTTTCAGTAGATTTCCTGAAATGAAGGTCAAACTCCACGCCCTGGTTCCTGATTTCCATATCCGCTACGTTGGTCCAGAGCTTCCCGGCCGGCTGAACCGGGTCAGCCGGGATCACCTCGAGCAGGATATGGTTCGACACTTTGTTGAAATAATCGACGGTTCCGCCCAGGCTACCCTGCAGCAGGGTAAAGTCGAGGCCCACATCGGTTTGTGTTGACACTTCCCATTGAATGTTCGGGTTGGCCAGCCTGGTGTAGGTAGTGCCGGGGAAGAAGGGACCGGAGTTATCCAGCGGGTAGCTGGTCGAATTGCTGATGGTGGAAGTAAACAGGGCATGGGTAATTTTGGCCGGGATTTCCTGGTTCCCGGTCTGGCCCCAACCGGCCCGGAGCTTGAGATCGGAGAAAGGCGACGATTTCATAAAGCTCTCTTCAGAAATCCGCCATCCCAGCGAAAACGAAGGGAACACCCCGTACTTGTTATTCTTTCCGAACTTCGACGAGCCGTCTACCCGCACAGTTGCGGTGGCCAGGTATTTATCGGCCAGTTGGTAATTGATCCGTGAAAAGAACGACTGGAGCTCGTTTTCGTAAGCATAACCGGTCGGGCGGTTCCTGACCATTGTCAGATCCTGTCCGATTCCAGGGTTATAAATGGGCTCAATTTCAGTCAGCGGCAACCGGTCAATGCTGAAGGTACGCTCCTGTTCAAACAGACGCTGATAAGAATGTCCGACCAGCGCTGACAGCGAGTGCCGCTCCTTGTCCATTGTGTAGGTAAGATAGTTCTCTATCAATCGGTTGGAGTTCTTTTTACCCCTGGTTTCAAACCGTCCTTCGCGGTATGGTTCTTTGTTGGCCAGCGACTGGATGTCCTGAGTAGCCGTAGCATGATCGATACCGAAGTTGATTTTATACACCAATCCTTTCACGAGTCTAATGGACGGGCTGATACCAGCCACCACCCGGTTAATCCCGGTGATATCCTTTTCCAGCCTCAGGGGCAGAAGCGGATTGGTTCCGTCTGTGTATTGAAAAAGACTTCCGTCCGCCTCATAGGGAGGGTACGTCGGGTTTGCTGAAAGTGCTCCGCCCAGCATTCCTTCAATGGGCGGGCGCTGGTTCTTCATGTTCGTTGCGCTGATATTAACATCCACACTGATCCGGTCGTTCAGTATCTTCTGGTTCAGGTTAATCCTCCCGTTGTAGCGATCCATCGAATTTCCCTTCAGGATTCCTTCCTGTTTCTGCACGCCCAGCGAGCCGAAATAGCTGAAAGAACGGGACCCGCCGCTCATACTGAGATTGTGGTTGTGGGTAATTGCTTTCCGCGTAATCTCGTCCTGCCAGTCGGTATTACCGCCCTCGTCGATAAGGTCGCTTCCGCCCAGGGCTTTCACTTCTTTCCGGAACTCATCCGCGTTCAGAAGGGGCAGTTTCCGGGCAAGCGCCGAGAACCCGATGCTTCCGGAATAATTGATACTTGAAAAGCCTTCTTTCCCTTTTTTGGTCGTAATCTGGATCACGCCGTTGGCCCCTCGCGCGCCGTAAATAGCGGTAGCCGATGCGTCCTTCAAAACATCGATTGATTCAATGTCCTGCGGATTCAGGAAATTCAGCGGGTTCATCGACCCACCAGTACCGGCGTTGTCCAGAGGCAGCCCGTCCAGCACGAACAACGGTGTGCTGCCTGTCCGGACGCCCCCCGGTCCGCGAATGGTAATGCTTTGTGCACCGCCGGGCTCGCCTGAGGCAGAAGTTACATTCACCCCGGCCACTTTACCCTGCAACAACTGCTCCGGGGAATTGATAATCCCACTATTAAACTCACCGCTTTTCAGCGAGGTAACCGAACCCGTCACATCGCGTTTCACAGTACTGCCGTAACCCACTACTACCACTTCCGACAGATTGGACGCCTCCTCTTTAAGCCTGATCTCAATAAAGCCATTGTTCGCGGCCGTAGGTACGAAGGCCGCTACCGATTGTTTCTGAAATCCTATAAAACTGAAGTCAAGGTTATAAGCTGTGCCATCTTTCAGACCGGAAAATGAAAATTCTCCTTTTTCGTTGGTACTGCTTCCCTGTCTGCCCGCGCCTCCCGCTTCACTAATCATCACGGTTACTCCCGGGAGCGGCTCGCCGTCGCTTTCCGAAACTACGCGGCCACGTATGGCTTTTTCCGCCGTTGCCTCCGTTCCCGGATAGCTCCATGCAAAACCCAATGGCATTCCGAGCAATAAGACGTATAAAAAAAAGGCACGTCCCGGCGGATACCCGATTCGCCATCTAAAGAATTGGTAATTCGTTCTTCCCATACATTTGAGTCTTTTATTTTTGCTGATTTTCAAGCAGATTACTACAATACTACAAATTGTACTATTAAAATAATAAATGAAATAAATTTCATAGAATTGCAAACGTTTGAAATAATCATTCAAACGTTTGCAAAAAATACACCGCAATAATACCCCAACCTCCCGGCGCCACACAGCCGACGACATTATGTATATGTAAAATCTGCTGTGGCACTACCAAAGCTTGCCCGGTCCGAAAAAACGCTAGGTATATCTTGACGATAGTCGTTATTTTTGCGTCCGGTCGTGGTTAACAAGTTGTGAGGTGTGAGGGGTAAGCGAAGACAAGTTAACGCACCGTTGATAAATCAATCAGCCCTGAGCCCTGAGAAACCAGGCGTAAGCCCACACCTCACCGCTCATTGCTCAAACCTAATCGTACACATGAAAAAATTGCTTAACAGCACCTTGCTTCTTGCGCTTCTCCTGGTATTTAACCAGTGTGCGCTCAACAAATCGGTCCGGGAGGCTAAGGCGCTTGGAGATTGTAAATTCAGGCTATCGTCGGTAGACAGTATTTTCCTGGCGGGTATCGACCTCCGGGAGCTGAAAGAAATCAGGAGCTTCAAGGACATCGACCTCGGGCGTTATCCTGCCCTGGGCCTTGGTTTACTAAAAAAGGACATTCCGCTCAATCTTCAACTCAAGCTGGAGGCGCAAAATCCGACCAGTAAAATGGCCGGAGTGGAGCAGATGGAATACAAAGTGATCCTCGGGAAAAGTGAGATTTTCAGTGGTTTACATAATCAGAAAATACAGGTTTCACCTGGGACAGGACGCACCATAATCCCTTTCCACCTGAGCACAAACGCTTATGATTTCGTTATGAACAACCAGACACGTGACGATTTTGTTAATCTTTTGTCGGCCCTGACGAGCACAAAAGACTCAAAAGCGGTCAAGCTGTTGATCAAAATCAAGCCTACGCTTGCTTTCGGCAGCAAACAGGTCAACTATCCCGGTTATATTTCGTTTGAGCAAAACGTAACCGCCGACATGCTGCTCAACAAGTTATGATCCGGATCCGATGAAGCTTTATGTTGTCCCCACTCCTATCGGCAACCTGCAGGACATTACCTACCGGGCGGTCACGGTTCTGAAAGAGGTTCATCTTGTGCTTGCAGAAGACACGCGTACCTCCGGTAACCTGCTGCGGCACCTGGAAATTTCCAAGCCCATGCAGGCTTACCACATCCACAATGAGCACCAGACCCTGGCCAAACTGATCGAACGCCTTCAGAAAGGAGAATCGATGGCGCTTGTAACCGACGCCGGCACCCCGGCAATCTCCGATCCCGGGTACCTGCTCGTCAGAGCCTGCATCAAAAACGGGATCGAAGTGGAGTGCCTGCCGGGCCCGACCGCCTTTGTGCCGGCGCTCATAAATTCCGGGCTTCCAACCGACCGCTTCGTTTTTGAAGGATTTCTTCCGCACAAGAAAGGGCGCCAAACCCGGTTAACGGCGCTCAAAAGTGAGTCGCGCACGATGATTTTTTACGAATCGCCGCACCGGCTGCTCAAATCGCTCGAACAATTTGTGGAATATTTCGGCCCGGAGCGGCAGGTATCCGTTTCAAGAGAGCTGTCCAAACATTTCGAAGAAACTGCCAGGGGTACATTAACCGAAGTAATTGCGTATTTTACAGAAAAAACAATCAAAGGAGAAATTGTAATTGTATTAGCCGGTGATGCCAGATAGTAAACCCTTTCGTTTTCTTCCGAATACCTGCGTAGCCATCCTCTGCTTTTTCTTGCTGTTCGCGATAAAAAAGCCCCTTCGGGCGCAGGTTCCGGATAGCACGACCCAGGTCAGCCTGATTACTGTGGGCCCGGGAGACGATCTGTATTCAAGTTTCGGCCACAGCCTGTTCTGGTTCAACGACCAGGCAAAAGGGGTGGACGCATCCTACAATTATGGTGGCTTCAGCTTCCAGACGGAGAATTTCTACCTGAAATTTCTTCGGGGAACGCTCCCCTATAAAATTGACAAATACCCGCTCGCACCCCAGGTATACGGATGGCAGTATGAAAACCGCTCGGTGACGTTACAGGTGCTCAACCTTACCATTCCCCAAAAACAGAGACTTTATGCGTTATTAGAAGAAAACCTTCTTCCGCAAAACCAGGAATACCATTATCGTTTTTTTTACGATAATTGTGCGACACGACTCCAGGATCTCCTGATCAAAGTATGCGGGGACAGTCTTCGGTACGAGGGGTACCCAGGAGAGCAGAAGTCTTTCCGGGAATGGATTGACCAGTACGCGTACCGGCAAAAGCCCTGGGCGGATTTCGGAATGGACCTGGCGATAGGAAAACCCGCCGATAAGGAAGCTACACCCATGCAGGCCACTTTTCTGCCGGACAACCTCCACGACGCTTTTGCCGCAGCACAGGTAATCATCAATGGAAAACCCGAACCGCTGGTGAAAGGCGAGCAGGTAATTTTCAAAGCAGCCCCAAGAGCGGAACCGGGTTTTCTCACCCCCAAAGTCTTTTTCTGGCTGCTGGCATTGCTCGCCGGTTTGCTGACGCTCTGGCAAATAAAGAAAAACAAAATTCAGTTCACTTTCGACAAGATTCTGTTCTCGCTCTGCGGAATCGCCGGTATAGTCCTGCTGGCGCTTTGGGTGGGAACCGATCATGAAGACACCGTGTTAAACTGGGACATACTCTGGGCTAATCCGCTTCTCTTTTTTATAGCCGGAGGTCTTTCGGCACGCGTCAGGAAACCCTGGATTTCGATAGCGCTTATTGTCTATGCCGTTTTCCTGATTGCCGGAACCATCAATATTGACAAGCACAACCAGGTATTGATCCCTATCCTGCTGACACTGGTCATCCGGATATATTATATCAACAAAACTTTGCCGAAAATCCCCACATCATGAATTTAGAAATTATTACGCGGCAGGTAATGGAAATTGTCCGCGAAGCATCCGATTTCATACAAAGAGAGGCGCTTTCTTTCGCTGCCGAGAAGATCGAATACAAGGATTTCAATAATTTGGTATCCTATGTAGACAAAGAAGCTGAAAAGCTATTGGTCAGCCGCCTGCGACTGGTTTTGCCTGAAGCCGGGTTTATTACCGAAGAAGGCACTACGGGCGAGCCGGGTGATCCGGAAGCACTCAACTGGATCATCGATCCACTCGACGGCACTACCAATTTCATCCATCGCCTGCCGGTTTATTGCGTCAGTGTAGGACTGGCTCAAGGGAAAAACCCGATCCTGGGTGTGATCCATGAACCCAACCTGGACGAAATGTTCTACGGCTGGAAGGGCGGCGGCGCATGGTGCAACGGGACAAGACTTGCGGTTTCGACCGTACAGAAACTCAGCGACAGCCTGCTGGCAACCGGCTTTCCGTATCACAAGTTTGAGAAACATCACCTGTATATGGAAATCCTGGGCCTGCTGATGCAGAAAACACATGGTATCCGACGCCTGGGCGCCGCAGCCGTAGATCTTGCCTATGTGGCAGCCGGTCGATTCGAAGGATTTTATGAATACAACCTGCATGCCTGGGACATGGCGGCCGGCGTGTTGCTGGTCATGGAAGCCGGCGGCAAGGTAACCGACTTCAGCGGTGCCGATAATTTTCTCTTCGGCGGAGATATCATTGCCTGTGCCGCTCCACACCAGGAACTTCTCGACGTAATCAGCAGCCATTTTTAACAATTACCCCCTAACTCTCCGAAACTTTTAGTAGTTTGCCTGATAGGGAGCAGGTGTACCGGAAGTTCGCTCCCATTACCGCTTTTTTCAACCAGGTACGCTCACGAACGTGCAATATCAAAGCTATGGAAGACCTCAGATACCCGATCGGCAAATTCAAACCTCAAGACACCTACTCACCGGAAGAGATCAAGACCAATATACAGGTAATCAGCGCCATACCTTCAAAGTTTGTCAACCTCCTTTCGGACTGGCGCGACCACCAGCTTGATACGCCCTACCGACCGGAAGGCTGGACCGTCAGGCAGCTCGTTCATCATGTAGCCGACAGTCATATCAACGCCTATTGTCGTTTCAGGCTGGCGCTTACCGAAGAAAATCCAACGATAAAACCCTACCGGGAAAGCCTCTGGGCGACGCTTCCGGATGCGGAATCGGCGCCGGTGGAACTTTCACTCCAATTACTGAAATTTGTACATTACCGCTGGGTATTGCTGTTGAATTCGTTGGGCGAACCCGAGCTGGGCCGGACTTTTTTTAATCCCGGCACGCAAAAAACCACCCGGCTGGATACAGCAATTGCCTTATATGCGTGGCATGGAGAACATCACTACCAGCACGCCTGCCAGCTCGCGCTCAGGAAAGGCTGGTAACCCGAACCAACCGACACATACACTATGCTCAAACGTGGAATCAGAATTCTTGCAGTTGGCTTCGGTGTGTTTTTACTGTTGCTGACCCTCGTTACCGTCTGGGCGTACTACAACCAGGAAGCGATTATTGCCAAAGCCAGGCAGCAGGCGGAGTCTTCTCTCAACGGGAAGCTGGAAATAGGCGGTTTTAGCTTCAAACCATTCAGCTCCGTGCCGGGACTGACCTTCTCAATGTCCGACATCCGGTTAACCGATTCCCTGTTTCACACCCACCAGAAGCCGTTTGCCGATATTAAGCGGCTTGAGGTTACTTTCGGACTGGAAACCCTTTTTTTGTGGAATATTTCGATCCGGAAAATCCTGGTTGAAGAAGGGGAAGTCTTCATTTTTGTGCGGCGGGACAGCTATTCCAACACCTCCATTTTCCAGGTTAAAAAAAGGGAAGAAAAGCGCGACCACAAGTCCTTTGACGATCTTTTCAGCAAAGTAAACTCCCTCGAGCTACGAAACATTCACATGGCTTTCGCCGACTCGCTGAAAGAGAAATTTTACGGGGCGGAGATGCAGCAGGTTTCCGGTCACTACCGGTCTACCGCCACCGGCTGGGATGCTGAACTCACCGGCCCTGTCCATGTTGACCAGCTGGTTTTCAATTCCGAAAAAGGCGGTTTTTTAAAAAACAGGAACATCTTTCTGAACGCAGCCGTCCGAATAGACCACAACAGGGAACGCTTTTCGATACTTCCTAAAACCTATGTCCGGCTGGAAACAAAAGAACGGATAAATGTATCGGGGTCTTTCGCTACTTCCGGCTCGCAACGCCCCATGAATTTCCGCTTTAAAACCCACCGGATCCGGGTGCCGGTGGCCACCAGCGTCCTCGCTGATTCCATCGCTGTGAAAATTGACAAACTGGGTATAGACACTTATGTGGCGGCTGACGTGACGCTAAACGGGTTCCTGGGCGAAAAGAACCCCTGGGTGAATGTCAACTTCAAAACGGACACCTTCCGCTTTGCGACGGCCGTGGGCTATTTCAGGGGAATTAAAGCCAGAGGCCTGTATACCAACCGCAGCGACACACTGCTCGCACCCGGGCTAACCAACAGTGAAATTCGGTCGGAAAAAATAACGGGCTATTTCGAGAAAGTCCCGGTAAAAGGCTCGCTCAGGATTCAGGACCTCAGCGTGCTCAAAACCAAGGTGGTCATGCACGCAAGAGCCGACTCGGGCAGCCTGAACTCTCTGCTCGATGCGGACCGCTACCATGTTTCCAAAGGGGCCGTCGAGCTGGACCTGAACTTCGACGGGCAACTGATCAACCCGTACAATGCCGCGAAAGATAGCCTCAACGGCACTCTATCGGGAAACGCCCGGGTAACCGACCTTGCGATCGCTTACAAACCCAAAAAAATAAAACTGAGCCGGATTGAGAGCAATATCCTCATTACCCAGGATGATATTGTAATCCGCCGGCTTGATTTCTTTGACAACCAGAACGAGCTTTTCGTCAAGGGAAAGTTGTCGCACTACCTGCACCATTTACTCGGATCGAAAGAACCTGTAAAAGCCAGTCTTGACATTAATATCCCGAGCTGGAAGCTCAACTGGATAGAAGTCCTGGCAGAACAAAGCAGCCTGCAACGGAAAAAAAACGGCAAGAACTTTTCCCGCGTAATTGACCAGCTGGCCGGCGCCCTGGAAATTGACGCCAATATAAATGCGCGGCAGCTTTCCTACCACAGCTTTTCAGCCCGGAATGTAAGCGGCAGGCTTTCAATGACGCGGAACATAGCCACCATCAGCGGGCTCAGGCTCGATGCTTTCGGCGGTCACGTCACGCTCGACGGCAAGATGACCTCGCCCGAAAATGAAACCAGCCTGGCCAATTTCAGCGCAAGCGGAAAAGTACAACAGGCAGACGTAAGCAAGGTACTTTATTCGTTTGCTGATTTCGGCCAAAAAGCATTGTCGTCCAAAAATGTACAGGGCGTTCTGGACCTTGATTTTCGTCTCTCTTCAGAACTCAAACCCGACGTATCGCTCGTCCCGAAGTCGATGGACGGCCACCTGGACATAAGCCTGAAAGAAGGCCGCCTGATCAATTTCGAGCCATTTATCAAGATGAAGCGGATTATCTTTAAAAAGCGCCCGCTGGAAAATGTAAAAATCGCTCCCATCAGGAAGCGCTTCATCCTGCGAGGACAAGAGGTTAAAGTTGACATGATGCAGATTGAATCGAATGTGCTGACGCTTTTCGTGGAAGGGCAATACAGCTTCGGCAATAAAACGGATCTCAGCATCCAGTTCCCATTGAAAAACTTCAAAAAGAGAGACGAAGATTACGAATTCCAGGATTATGATGCAGACGAGCTCAGGTCACTCTTCCTGAGGGCGATAGACGAAAACGGAGAGGTAAATATCAGGATGGACAGTCGTAAAAAAGCACGCCGGAGGTTGTATCCCACCACCGTCGCTTCCGAAAAAGATTCCGCTGCAGTTAAATAATTTAGCGCTAGCTTTGTACAACTGTCCACTTAAGTAAAACGGATTATCATGCTTCAGTATCACGCATTGTTACAGCATATCCTGGACCACGGCACCCGCAAAACCGACCGTACCGGAACCGGTACTATCAGCGTCTTCGGCTATCAGATGCGCTTTGACCTGAAGGAAGGTTTCCCGTTGGTAACTACCAAAAAAGTGCATCTCAAATCAGTGATCCACGAATTGCTGTGGTTCCTGAAAGGTGATACCAATATTGCGTATCTCAAGGAAAACAACGTATCGATCTGGGACGAGTGGGCGGATGAAAACGGCGACCTCGGCCCCGTTTATGGTAAACAATGGCGCAGTTGGGAGGGCCCCGACGGCCAGTGTATCGACCAGCTGCAGCAAGTGCTGGACCTTCTTAAAAAATCGCCGGACTCCCGCCGCATTATTGTTTCGGCCTGGAACCCATCCGATCTTTCCAAAATGGCCCTTCAACCCTGTCATGCGCTTTTCCAGTTTTATGTGGCGCCCCCCGATGAAGGGGCCGGTCCGGAAGCAAGGGGCAGGCTCTCCTGCCAATTGTACCAGCGCAGCGCTGATGTATTCCTGGGGGTACCTTTCAACATCGCCAGCTATGCGCTGCTTACGCTGATGATCGCACAGGAATGTAACCTGGAGCCGGGCGACTTTGTATGGACAGGCGGTGACACCCACATTTACCTCAATCACCTCGAGCAGGTCAACCTGCAATTGAGCCGTGCACCCAGGCCGCTGCCGGTTATGAAGATGAACCCGGAAGTGAAAAGCGTCTTCGACTTCAAGTTCGAAGATTTTACACTTGAAAATTACAACCCCTACCCTGCCATCAGGGCACAGGTTTCCGTATAACCGGGTGATGTTGAACCGGATGAATTCCGGGGCTTGAAATTGCCCGTAATCTGTAAAGGAGAATAGTTTGAAAAACCCCGCCGGGATACTAACTTGCGGTAATGGAAAATTTTGTTGTTTCGGCCAGAAAGTACCGCCCTGTCACCTTCGATTTTGTTGTAGGCCAGTCGCATATTACCACCACGCTTAAGAATGCGATTTCTACCAATCACCTCGCGCAGGCTTTCCTGTTCTGCGGGCCCAGAGGCGTTGGAAAAACCACGTGCGCCCGGATACTTGCCAAAACGACCAACTGCCTGAACCTGACCAAGGATATTGAACCCTGCGGAACCTGCGAGTCCTGCGTCAGTTTCCAGAACAATGCATCCATTAATATCCATGAACTTGATGCTGCGTCCAATAACTCGGTGGACGACATCCGTAACCTTACCGACCAGGTGCGGTACCCGCCGCAAACCGGCAAATACAAAATTTACATCATTGACGAGGTTCACATGCTTTCTTCAGCGGCTTTCAACGCCTTTCTGAAAACATTGGAAGAACCGCCGTCTTATGCGATATTTATTCTCGCCACCACTGAAAAGCACAAAATACTTCCGACGATCCTTTCGCGATGCCAGATCTTCGATTTCAACAGGATTCAGCCGCGGGACATTTCCGGCCACCTGGCATCGATTGCTTCCAGGGAAGGCATCAAAGCCGAACCGGAAGCGCTCGAACTGATCGCCGAAAAAGCAGATGGTGGGCTTCGGGACGCTCTTTCCATGTTCGACCTGAACGTGACGTTCTCGAAAGACCAGACGCTCCGCTACAAGGAAGTGCTCGATAACCTGCACATTCTTGATTATGATTATTATTTCCAGATCGTCAATGCCTTCCTCGAAAGCAATGTTCCCAAAGCGCTGGTATTATTCAACGAAATCATACAGAAAGGCTTCGACGGGCACCTTTTCGTGGGTGGCCTGATGGAGCACCTGCGCAACCTGTTGGTTTGCAAAGACCCCCAGACCGCCGCGCTCCTCCAGGTTTCGGAGTCGGTCCGGCCGAAATACAACAACCAGGCCGGCCACACCTCGGTAAGCTTTTTAATCTCTGCACTCAGTGTGGCCAGCCAATGCGACCTGCAATACAAAACTGCGAAAAACCAAAGGCTGCATGTGGAAATTTACCTGATGAAGCTGGCTCATATAAGCCATGCTCTGGAACTTTCTGCACTGGGCGCCGTTGATGAAACGGCAAAAAAAAAAGCCCCTGAGCCTGTAGCCGTCCCGGAAAACCGCATGCCGGAACCGGTTGCTGCCGTTGCCGAAACTCCCGCCGCCCCGGCTCCATCCCCCCCCGGTCTTGTTGCAGAAGACCGACGGACTGCGCCGCAGCGCCCCGCCGGCAAGCTGAAAAGCGCCAGGTCGCTTCTTTCCGGACCTTCCGAGGCCGGTAAAACGGAAGAAAATCAGCAACCCGCCGAGGAACAGGCATTCGAGCAAAGAACCGATCTGCCCGCGCTGACAGAAAGCAGGCTCCCCGATGTTATACGTGAATTCCTGTCGCAAAGAAACAGCCTGGGGCTATCTACCTCCACTGAAGAAGTAGCTCTTTCCAGGCCGGTACGGTTTGACGGCGAAGAATTAAGCCTTGTTCTCGACAATGATCTGCAGCTCGAAAAGATCATGGAGATCAAAGGGGAGCTTATTCACTTTCTCCGTAACCGGTTTTCCGTCGGCAGGATCAGGGTGGAAGGCAGAGTGGCGCCTTCCGAAGTAAAGCGGGTACCTTACACCGCCAAGGATAAATTTGACTACCTTGCCGCCAAGAATGAGAACCTGCTGGAGCTAAAAAAACGCCTTGGCCTGGAAATTGATTTTTGATAGACGTGAGGTTTAAGGTATGAGGTTTGAGGCCTTCGCTACAACCCGAAGGCAAAACCTCACACCTCAAACCTCACACCTCAAACCTAATTAACTATGAAATTTGGCAAAATCGAAAATAGTGACCTTGTTGATTTCTCACTTCCTGCAGATCACCCGGATACAACACAGGTTCTGAAAACCGGTACAAAAGGGAAAACTTCCATTTACCTGGGTTGTGCCAAATGGAACCGAACCGACTTAAAAGGTTTCTACCCGCGGGGAACCAAGGATGAACTGGCCTATTATTCCACGCAGTTTAACAGCATTGAACTGAACGCTACGTTCTACAATAACTTTCCTGTCCCGACCATCCAGGGATGGCGGGAAAAAACGGGCGACGGTTTTAAATTCTTCCCCAAAGTCCACCAGGGGATCAGCCACTGGAAGAGGCTGAAAGATGCAAAAGATGCCACTGACGAGTACCTGGACGGGATTGCGCACCTTGAAGACAAGCTGGGCACTATTTTCTTACAGTTACCCGACAATTTCGGTCCTAAAAACTGGGAGACGCTGAGAGCCTACCTGGAGGCCTGGCCAAAGAATTTCCCGCTTGCCGTGGAGTTGAGAAACACCGGCTGGTATGACGGCTCCTGGAATACCGATCAGCTGTGGAATGCCCTTCACGATCTTGGTATTGCCCATATCATCACCGACTCAGCAGGCCGGCGAGACCTTATGCACATGCGCCTGAGCACTCCTACCGCCTTTATCCGCTATAACGGAGCCAACGTTGCGTCGGACTATACCCGCCTGGATGACTGGCTGGAGCGCCTCATTCAATGGATAGATGAGGGCATTGAAAATATTTTCTTTTTTATCCACCAGAATGTAGAGCAGGAGTCGCCGCTCTTGTCGGCGTACCTTATCGAGAAGCTGAACGCAAAGGCAGGGACTTCGTTGCTGGTCCCTAAAATGTCGTCGTAATTTACTCGGAATGAAAGCCCAGGTACCGGTCCGGACCGTTTGGAGGCGTTCCGTCGAGACATTCTTTTTCAGCAATTACTTTCTCGGCGTGCTCGCTGTGGCACTCTCCGTGGAGACCAACCTGCAACTTTCGCTGCCGCTCAATTCCGGGTACTGGTACCTGGTCGTTTTTTCCGCAGTTGTCCTGTATTACACCTACGCCTACGTCAGGGCATCGGATACCGGCGCATCCAATCCGCGTACGAAATGGTATGCGACGCATAGCATACCTGTCGGCATCAGCCAGGCGTTCCTCACGATCCTTTTGATTTGCGCCATAGCTGCTTTTGTCGCCCGGTATGGCCTTCAGCCCGAACGGGTCCCCGTGGCGGTCTGGTGGTTGGTAGCGCTTACCATTGGCGCAGCTGCAGCCTACTACGGCAAGCTCCCGTTTTTCGATCCGCGCCGAAAAGGCTGGACCAAAGCAGCTACCATCGGCTGGTGCTGGGCGGTAACGGTCAGTATAATGCCGCTGGTTGTACTCCAAACCGAGATGGGACACCTTGATCTTTCATACAGGCTTGCCGGATGGCTCTTTCTCAAGAATTGGATGTTCTGCAACATCAACGCTATACTCTTTGACATTAAAGACTATGCCGACGACTCCAACCGGCAGCTCAAAACCTTTGTTGTCAGATACGGGATCCGTTATACGATACTCTCGATTATTTTACCAATGACGCTCCTGGGCATCGGTGCATTTCTCTGTTTCGCCTATTACCGTGGGTTTACGTTTACGAAAATGCTGATCAACCTGATTCCGTTCCTGCTGACGTTGTTCGTAGCTTTCAGCCTCCATAAAAAACGTTCCATCCTGTACTACCTGATTGTCATAGACGGGATGTTGCTCATCAAAGCCCTGTGCGGGATAAGTGCCGTGCGGTTTGCGATGTAAAATTGAGGGGAAATCGGAAGTCGGAGCCGGCTCACGCCTCACCACTCAAACCTCACACCTCAATGAAAAAAGAAACAGACTTTAACCTGATCGCCCCGGTTTATTACCCGCTGAGCCGGCTCGTTTTCGGCGGGGCGCAGGAAAAAGCACAGGCCTGGTTTGCGCCTTCAGTAAGCCCTTCGGACAAGGTGCTTATTGTGGGAGCAGGAAACGGGGCCGCAGCAACTCACTTTCCCGAAAATGAGGTTTTCCTGGTTGAACCATCGTCCCGGATGATTCGTCTCGCGAGAAGAACAAACATGGGCAGAACAAAAATTCATTTTTACCAGGGTACTATTGAACAGTTTCTCGGCTCAAGCCACGAGACTTTCGACACAATCCTTACCGCATTTTTCTTCGATCTGTTCCCGCAGGAAAAAGCGGAAAAGTTATTCGTAATGCTCGATAAACGGCTCAGGACAGGCGGCACCTGGATCTTTGCAGACTTTCAGGCCGGGACAACAGGGTTCCTGCACCGGCTGCTCCTCAATACGATGTATCGTTTTTTTAGCTACCTCTCTCACATAACGGCTTCTGAAATGCCGGAAATGAAAAATTCCTGGAGAAGAAGCTACCACCTGTACGGGCAAAAGCACTTTTTTCACCGTCTGATAGTCGCGCAGCTATGGAAAAAAGACCGGCAGGAATACCAAAGTTCGCCTGCCGACAGTAGTTTCTCCCGCCGCTTGTGATTATTTTAACAGAACATCAATTTATATTCCGCCTTATGACAACCATTTCCCGGCGTAAGTTTGTACAGACTACTTTAGGACTTGCCCTGGCAGGCCCGGCAGTTACGAACGCCTTTGCAGACGTTCAGGCAAAGCGGCCGCTACTGGCCTTTTCCAGTTTAGGTGCTCCCAAATGGGATTTCGACACCATATTGTCCTATGCCGCTAAAAACCGGTACCAGGGCATAGAGCTTCGCGGTATCCTCGACCAGATGGACTTGCCGCTTTGCCCTGAATTCAGCACGCCCGAGCAAATTAAAGTCAGTGTAGCCAAGCTAAAAAAACACCGGGTACAGGTGGTGGGCCTCGGGGCTTCCGCCCGGCTCCATATAGCCGATCCCAAGCTGCGAAAAGAGAACCTGGATGAGGCCAAACGTTTTATTGACCTGGCCCAAAAAATCAATTGTCCTTATGTACGTGTTTTCCCCAACAACCTGCCGAAAAACCAGGACCGTGAAGAAACCATACAACTCATTATCAGCGGTTTGAAAGAACTCGGCGACTACGCAAAGGACAAGAAGGTCAAGGTACTCCTGGAATCTCACGGAGAAGTAATCGGCAAAGATCTGTTAAAGAGGATTATGCAGGCGTCCGAGCATCCCCATGTCGCACTTATCTGGGATATCTTCAATATGTGGTCCGTAACGGGGGAGTCGCCAACGGAAGTTTATGATGCATTGAAGAAATACATCGTGCATGTTCACGTCAAAGACGCCGTGAAAGAAAATGGCAAATGGCGCTATGTACAGGTAGGCAAGGGAGAGGCGCCGCTTAAAGAAGCCTTTTCCGCACTGCAGAAAGGAGGCTATAAGGGTTTTTACGCCTTTGAATGGGAAAAGAAATGGCATCCCACCATCGAAGAACCGGAGGTTGTTATTCCTGAGTTCCCGAAAGCAATGGAGGCACTGCTCTGACTAACGCAATAAGACGAAGCCTCAAACCGATTTTCCTGAGCACGGCGCGCCGGTAAAATAATCAAGGTGCCCGGGCTGCGCTTTCTCAACGGCTGCCCGGGCACCTTTTACATTACTCCTGGCCTGTTTTACGTACCTATGGTAATGGTTACCGGAGAATATGCTTGTAACCAGCCCTAAGGCTTCACAAAGAGGTCGACAAACTCGTGTACCGGTGTCTGAATAACCTTCGCCAGATCAAGTGATACCTCAGCAATACGCTCCTTCTGCTTCGACGCGAAGACCCGGTTCAGATTCACGTTGTACTTCGCCAAAAGCAACGGAATTCCATCCTTGCGCCGCCTTTTATGCCCGATCGGGTATTCCACCACTTCTTCGCCTATAACAGTTCCGTCATTCAGTGTAACTGTCAGCGCGTTCGCAATTGAGCGCTTCTCCGGATCATGATAGTCAGCGGTGAACTGTACATCCTCTTCCGTAAACATTTTGTCCCGCAGGACATCGATTCTGGGATCTTCAGCCACCGAATCTTCATAGTCAGCGGCGGTCAGACGACCGAAAAGAAGCGGAATCGCGATCATGTACTGGAGACAGTGGTCGCGGTCTGCCGGGTTATGCAGCGGTCCTTTTTTGTCGATAATCCGGATAGCCGCTTCGTGGGTCCTTATCTTCACTGACTGAATGTCCTCAGCAGTCTTACCCAGCGACTTTATTTTTTTGTGCAACGTCATGGCGGCCTCTACCGCGGTCTGGGAATGGAATTCGGCGGGGAAAGAGATCTTAAACAGTACATTCTCCATTACATACGACCCGTATTCCCGCTGGAACCTGAAAGCATTGCCCTTGAAAAGCACATCATAGAATCCCCATGTTTTAGCCGTCAGAACACTCGGGTACCCCATTTCACCGGTTTTGGCGATCAAGGCCAGGCGCACCGCACGGGAAGTGGCATCACCTGCCGCCCATGACTTGCGGCTTCCCGTGTTGGGAGAATGGCGATAGGTTCTCAACGAATGCCCGTCGACAAAAGCAAGCGAGACGGCGTTGATCAACTCCTCGCGGTTTAGCCCGATCAAACGGCCCACTACCGCTGTGGAAGCAAGCTTCACCAGCAATACATGGTCGAGCCCCACCTTGTTAAAAGAGTTCTCCAACGCCATAACCCCTTGTATTTCATGGGCCCTGATCATCGCATCCAGTACATCGCGCATCAGCAGCGGCGCTTTGCCACTGGCAACGGCGGTACGCGACAGCCAGTCGGCAACCGAGAGAATCCCGCCGAGGTTATCGGAGGGGTGCCCCCATTCCGCTGCCAGCCAGGTATCGTTAAAGTCCAGCCAGCGCACCATCACGCCGAGGTTAAAAGCCCCTTGTACCGGGTCGAGCTGGTAATTGGTGCCCGGTACCTTTGCACCGTTGGGCACAATAGTCCCCGGGACGATCGGCCCCAACAATTTGGTACAGGCCGGATAAGTTAAAGCTTCAAACCCGCAGCCGAGCGTATCGAGCAGGCAATAGTGGGCAGTTTCCCAGGCCAGGGGGTTAGTGATCTCGAAATTAAGCACATAATCCACCAGGTCAACCAAAACCTGATCCGGCTGCGGACGTTCATTTGAAATATGATTCGACATAGATAAAAGTTAATATTGAAAAGTGGCAAGCGGCTGCCTCCTTTATTTCCGGTCTTCAATTGGTACAAATGGCCGGTCGTCGGGGCCGGTGTAATTTGCGCTGGGGCGAATGATTTTACCGTCCATCCGCTGTTCGATTACATGGGCACTCCAACCGGTAATGCGGCTCACCACAAAAAGCGGCGTAAAAAACAACGTGGGGACTCCCATGAGGTGATAAGACACGGCAGAAAACCAGTCCAGGTTAGGAAACATCCGTTTCTGCTCCCACATCACTGACTCAAGCCGTTCTGCCACCTGGTAAAGATGGCGGTCGCCTGCTTCTTCCGAAAGATCCTCCGCCACCTTTTTAATCACTTTATTACGCGGGTCCGAGACGGTGTAAACCGGGTGACCGAAACCGATAATCACCTCTTTACGGCCAAGCCGTTCCTTTATATCGCTTTCGGCCTCATCGGCACTTGCGTACCTCGACTGAATATCAAAAGCCACTTCGTTCGCCCCGCCGTGTTTAGGTCCCCTCAGCGCCCCAATAGCCCCGGCTACTGCCGAATAGAGGTCGGATCCCGTTCCGGCAATCACCCGGGCAGTGAAGGTACTCGCATTGAATTCGTGCTCCGCATAAAGGTTCAGGGAAATCTGCATGGCACGTTTCCATGATTCGGAAGGTTTCTCACCGTGCAGAAGGTGCAAAAAATGCCCGCCGATTGTATCGTCGTCCGTTTCCACCTCGATTCTCCTGCCATTCTGAGTAAAATGATGCCAGTATAGCAGCGCGGACGGGAAAGAAGCCATCAGCCGGTCGGCTATATTGCGCGCCTCTGATACGGGATGTTCCTCTTTTTCAGGCACGATGCTGCCGAGTACGGAAACATAAGTTCGCAACACGTCCATCGGGTGAGCAGCTGCCGGGAGCTGTTCCAGTACATTTTTCACGATTTGGGGGAGCCCGCGGAGGCGTTTCAGCTTTTGAACGTACGCCTGCAGCTGCGCCCGGTTAGGCAGTACGCCATGGATAAGTAGGTAAGCGGTCTCCTCGAAAGTCGCCTTTTCAGCCAGATCAAGAATATCATACCCCCGGTAATGCAGTTCGTTACCATTTTTACCAACGGTACACAATGCCGTGTTACCTGCCGGAACCCCGGATAGCGCCACACTTTTTTTGGGCTTAAAAGAAACAGTTTCGTTGCTCATTGCGTCCTTTTTTCAGAATCAGATATTTTTTGGAATGCTAAACGGCAACGGTTACTGCCCGAAAAGCTTATCCAGTTTTTCTTCGTAAGCATGGTAACCAATGCTTTGATACAATTCGTCGCGGGTCTGCATCGTATCGACGACATTCTTCTGCGTACCTTCCTGGTAAATGGCCCTGTACACGTTTTCAGCAGCTTTGTTGGCTGCTCTGAAAGCAGATAAAGGATACAGAACCATTGCGACGCCCGCCTGCTTCAACTCTGCGGTGGTCCACAGCGGCGTCATTCCGAACTCCGTTATGTTGGCCAGAACGGGCAGCCCGGTGGCCTTTACAAATTCCTGGTAAACAGAAAGCTCATTCACCGCTTCTGCAAAAATAAAATCAGCTCCCGCTTCCGCATAGGCTTTCGCCCGCTCGAGGGAGCGGTCCAGCCCCTCCACAGCAAGCGCATCTGTGCGCGCTCCTATCACGAAGGCCGGGTCTGTGCGTGCGTCTACCGCTGCTTTCACGCGGTCGGCCATTTCCGACAGGGTTACCAATTCCTTTCCGGGTCTGTGCCCGCAACGCTTGGCGCCTACCTGGTCTTCTATATGAACTGCGGCGGCCCCGGCTTTTTCAAGGGCCTTTATGGTCCTGGCCACGTTAAACGCCGAAGGTCCGAACCCGGTATCGATATCCACCATCAAAGGTGTGTCCACCACATTGGTAATGCGTTCTACATCAATAAGCACATCGGCAAGCGCGCTGATCCCCAGGTCGGGAACACCCAGCGAGCCGGCGGCTACTCCGCCACCCGATACGTAAATTGCTCTGAAGCCCGCCTGCGTGGCAAGCAGGGCGTGATTGGCATTGATCGTTCCGACAATCTGAAGCGGTGCGGAGGTCTCCAGTTCCTTTCGCAACCTTGCGCCCGGCGACGCTGATTTTTCAATTGATGACATATTTTCGCCTTCTAGCAACAAAACCAATTCATTTTCAGGCGGCATTTCCGTCCGCCGCTTGAGGTTGCAAGATAACTCATACGGGCGGCTAAAGCGTATTTTATTTCCCTTTTTTGAGCCCGTCGGAGCGGATACCATTCGCTTTCGCCTGCCGGAAAACTATTTTACCCGCCCACCTTGTAACTTACTCGTGATGGTGGGTAAAACAGGCATTTAAGAGGAATCCATCCGTTTCTGGCTTTGAAAGAACACGCAAATGCTTTTACTTTGGAGTTTAGAAAACAACATAAATACCTATATTAAACTATGGAGATATCCGGAACTGTCATCGATATTTTGGCTGAGGTAAATGGTCAGGGGAAAAACGGAACGTGGCGCAAACAGGAGTTCATTCTGGAAACGCCTTCACAATACCCTAAAAAGGTGTGTATCTCTATGTGGGGCGACCGTATTGATCAGGCTAACCTGAAGCAGGGCGACGCTGTGACTGCCTCTATAGATGTGGAAAGCCGAGAATACAACGGACGCTGGTATACTGAGGTCCGGGCATGGAAGGTAGAAAAGAACGGCGGCGCGGGTGCTTCGGCGCAGGCGCCCGGGGTGGCTACGCCGCTGCCTCCGACTTTTACAGAAAACGCGGAAGACGATCTTCCTTTCTGACAGGTCGTCGGGTTTAACCGGTTTATGCGCCGGAATTTCCAGTGGAGATTCCGGCTTTTTTACGGGTTACTGTTCTGTATCCATTATGGCCACGAATTCACGAATAGGGGTGTTTTCATCTGTGGATTCGTGGCTTCTGCTGGTAGGTGCACCGCCCGGACGGTCTCATTCGGAGAAAGAAGTTTTTTTGCCAAAACACCTTGGAATAGAAATGACAAATAGATGTTGTCAATGATAGTCAAATAGTAGCCGGAGGCTACCGCCCGGACGGTCATCCTGAAGCGCAGCGCAGCGGAGTCGAAGGATCTCCTGTTGCTAGAAAAATCCTATTTAAAGGATTGGGTACGGGGAAAAGGAGATCCCTCGGCTCCGCTCGGGATGACGCTCCGGTCGGCGCGCCCATCCGTAGTATTGTCAATGGTAGCGCATCTGCCGGAGAGTCATCCTGAGAAAAAAGTTTTTTGCGAAAACACCTTGTAGCGGAGATGACAAATAGATGTTGTCAATGGAAGTCAATGGTAGCGCATCTGCCGGATGGTCATCCTGAGAAAGAAGTTTTTTGCGAAAACACCTTGTAGCGGAGATGACAAATAGATGTTGTCAATGAAAGTCAATGGTAGCCGGAGGCTACCACCCGGACGGTCATCCTGAAGCGGAGCGCAGCGGAGTCGAAGGATCTCCTGTTGTTATAAAAAGTCCTGTAAAAGGGATTGGGTACTGGGAGCGGGAGATCCCTCCGCTGCGGTCGGGATGACCATCCGGTTGGTGCGGCGCCAAACCTGTTGTTGTCAATGGTAGCGCATCTGCCGGATGGTCATCCTGAATGGAACGCAGTGGAACTGAAGGATCTCCTGTTGCTATAAAAAGTCCTCTGAAAGGGATTGGGTGCAGGGACCGGGAGATCCCTCCACTGCGGTCGGGATGACCCTCCGGGTGGAGCGGCGCTATCCATCGTGTTGTCAATGGTAGCGGAACGCAGTGGAGCCGAAGGATCTCACATTAATGGAAAAATTCTATTTAATAGAATGGATACTGGGAGCGGGAGATCCCTCCGCTACGGTCGGGATAACGGAGAATACTTTTGTACTATTCCAACAAATAAAATACGCTGGTGGTAAACTGTTCTTAAAATCTATAAATTCGATAGAGTATATATTTTAATTTCTCCTTCTTCTTCTACTTTTGTGACAAACAATCGGTTTTGCTTATGTTACCTCAGGAATTACTCACTTCGTTTAAAAACGAAGCACTGGCCGAAGAGGCTTTCAAGGGTTTGCGTTTAAGAAAAGGCGTGACATGCAAGAAATGCGGCGGCAGGCATCATTACTGGCTTGCGTCCAAAAAACAATTTCAGTGCAAGCAATGCCGTTTCAGGACCACCCTGCAAAGCGGAACCGTCCTCCAGGGCAGCAAGCTTCCGGTCTCCTATTTCTTTATCGGCCTGCAAATGCTCATGGAAAAAGGAAAACGAATCAGCATAGAAGAGTTCCAGAAAGAAACCGGCCACAAATATTACGACCCGCTATGGGATTTTGTTCATAAACTGAAGGATTACGTACGGAAAAACGAGCCAGAGGTTTTAGAAAAGGATTTTACCGAGGTGGTAGACACCTATTTCGTCACGCACCGGCAGGTTTCCTGAGTGGTAGCCACGAATTCACGAATGAAAATTGTTTCATTCGTGAATTCGTGGCCCACCCTCATTTAAAGAAAAATCCTTCCGGACTTATTTCCACCTTCACCGAATCCTGTAGAACACCGGCCTGGTTCGCCCGGATCACATGCCCGCTCTGAGTCGCACTGGGTGCCACTCCACCATAAATAAGTTGCGACACCGGGTCTGCGTTCAGCGCAGAGAATACCCGCGGGAAGATGGGCTTGTCGAGGGAAACAGAAGTTGCGGTCGTCGATATTGTATAAGTATTACCTATTTCCTTATAATTCGCATCGCGATAGCTCCATACAAAAACAATACCCTTCCTGTCTGCAGTAAGGGTTGCGGCGCCGATCTCATGGGAAAGCTCCGCACCGGGTTTGAGTGTAAGCTCTACCGCATCCGTACCTGGGTTGATACGATGAAAACGCGGCCCCTCTTTCACCCAAAGCTTCCCGGCAGCATCCACCCCGATCGGTGCAGGAATACCTTCGAAAGTGAGCGATTTCGTTACAACATCCGTGCCGGTGTCCACAACCGCAAGGCCATTCCCTGCAAAACGACCTATGTACACTTTGTTCTGATGCAACACCATCTCCTCGGGTGCCTCGCCTACCGAAATTTTACCGGTACTTTTGCCGGTCGTCGGATCAACTATGGTAATATACCCCTCTTTGTAGGTATAGTCGGGGTTGAAGCTATCCCAATTTGTAACATAGGCCTTCCGTTCGCTAACAGCCAGTACCGCCCGTGGATTCTCAATTTCAGGCGCTGTTAATTCTGATTTTACTTTCATCGTACCCGCCTCTACAAATGTAAGCTTATCCAGCCCGACGGTCATGTGATCAAACAGGATCATGCCTGTTCCCGCAACCTCGGTATAGCCCTCAATCCGCCCGTCTGCCGGAGGCAGCGCACCGGCGCCATTCGCCTGGTTAAAAATATTAAGCGATACTTCCCGGCTCCCTCTTTTGAGGAACGAGAGCGTCCCGTTGTTCTGTGAGAAATTTCCGCCGTTGATTACCAGGACCCCGTCTGTAAATTCCCCGGCCGCCGATGGCCCCTCCGGTTGATTGTCTTTACAGCCCAGAGTCAGCAAAGCGAAAGATGCTACGGCCAGCATTCCCCGTACATGGTTTTTCATAATAATGTGATTTATGGTTGTTTTGATAATATTTGTCCATCCAGCAACAGGCTCACATGATAGCTCCGCCCCGGCATTCCGTTTGACTTCACATTGAAATACAACTCATTCCCGGCATTCAGCACCCGTCCCTGGATGCGCACGCCCACCGGGAGGATATCCAGTTGATGTTCATACAAGACATTGAGCAACCGGTAAGCCGGCAGGTACTGACTATTGTCGGAAGTAGTATACCGTAAAGATTCCTGGTGCAATTGAAGCGTCAGCTTGCCTTTTCCGTACCCCCAATAGAGGCTCCAGTTCGCCAGCCAGAGCGGCACAAACCGAAGCTGCTTTCCTAGCACCTCCCTTGAATATGCGTCATAGGCCTTTTCCTGGGTACTTTTTGTGTAGCCGATGGCAGAATGAAAACCCGCCATCCATTTCCGGTTTCTGTACGACAACCGGCCGATGAATTCAGCGCCGCGCGATACCACCTGCAGAATGTTTTCCGCCCGGTAATTGGCTGCGGGATTCCAATAAATCCAATGGCTTACCTGGTTATGAAAGGCGTTTGCCCTGGCGCTGAACCCGAAATATTCACCAAATTCTCCTGTCACCTCTGTACCCGCCTCCTTGTTCCAGCCTGATTCGGGCCGGATCGCCGGGTTACCCAGGTCTTTCCAATAGCGCTCATTGAGCGTTGGTACCCGGTAGCTCCGCGCCACGGAAGCAGTCAGCTTTAAAAGGAAATTACGTTTTTTCAACACCGGGTATTCAAACCCGAACGAGGGCGTAAAAGGCACTCCATACCCTTCCACGAAGGCCTGCCTTGCGTTCAAAGCCAGCGACCACCCGGAATTCCCGGCCAAACGAGTGAGCAAGAATACGTCCCCGCGGCTTTCTCCTATCCTGCCGGCTTCGTAGCCCTTTACCCTTGCATCGAAATAGGCATACTCCCCGCCGGCTAAAAGCGTCAGGTTCATTTTATTGATATCAAAACGCCATTCTCTTTCTGCGCGCGTGCCGAACCGGCCCGTTCGGGAACGATCCGGTATTGAGTAATCGCCGGTGGCATAATCCACAATGTCCCGGATATAAAAACCTTTAAGCTGCCATTTCCCGTCGCCGTACCGGATCATGGTTCGCGCAGCACCCAGGCCTGTCAATTCACGTGCGGCCGGCGCGTCGGGCCAAAGGGTCATCCGGTTATCGCTCAGCCAGAGGTGGGCCGACCAGGTCTTCCCGTTCCGCCCCTGGAAAAACAGGTCCTGGAAAAGGCCTTTTTGAAAGGTGGTAGAAGGTTCTACTCTCCGTTTTTGAAAATAGGCAGCGGGATATTTATTCAGGTAGTCCGCCTGGTAATATTGGGTTTTTCCTGCGAACTGCCAGTTTTCACCGATCCGGGTCCGGTACTTCGCCACTCCCTGGAACATCCCGTTGCCAAAGCTGCCGTATTCCATCCCTGCTGTAAACCGAAGGCCTTCCTGCTTCATCGGGGAGTTTTCTATCAGCACACTGCCGCCAACGGCATCCGTTCCCAAATGAGATGCCCCGGCACCGTACTGGACTGCAATCCTTTCAAAGGACCCGGCCGGAACCGCAGAGAAATCGGTTTGTCCCAAACCCGGTTGGTTGATGTTCACACCGTTCCACAAAACGGCAGTGTGGCTGGCGGAAAGCCCCCGGAAAGAAAGGGTGGACAATTGCCCGTTCCCATAATTTCTGAAAGTAAGGGGAGTCGCATGGGTCAGTACTTCATCCAACCTCCGGAAAGCAGCCTGAAATAAAATAGCCGAATCAAGGTTCTGCACATACAGGCCCGCCTGATACCGCTCAGGAGCAATGCCGCGCACGGTTACTTCCCCCAGGGAAATGCTATCCCTTTGTGCGGACAAAGGACAGCCGCAGAGCAACAGCAACACACATGCTGCCAGGCAAATTTTCAAATCGGACAAGTACGTGTTGGAAAAAATTCCTACAATCGCCGGACCCTTCCTCCGAAGGCCGGCAAACCTACTTTCAGGCTGGTCTCCTGACTCGTCCCGTTCAGATGGGCCTTCCCGCAAAAAGCAGTGGCTGCAGATGTATCTGAATTGTATAGGACTTACAGTTGCGGGGACAGTCTCCGATTTACACGGAGTTCCCAATTAAGCAGGGCATCGGTGATGTCCTACACCTGGAAGCGGTGCAAAGTTAATAGTTATTATGAATAACCGGAAAATATCGGCAAAATGACCTTACCGGCTGTTGCTTTCCTAAAGGCTGGCAGTGGCACCGCCATCTACCGGAAGATTGATGCCATTAATACTTCCGGCAGCCGGCGTACTCAGGAATGCGACAGCAGCGCCTACATCTGCCGCTTCGGCAAATTTCCTTCCGGGAATAGTGGCCATTAACTCCGACGCAACCTGGTCTTCCGTCTTCCCCTGCTCGCTCGCCCTCATCTCGAAAACTGACTTCAATCTGGCGGTTTTGGTATACCCGGGCAGCACATTGTTTACGGTGATGCCGAATCTTCCCAGTTCATTGGCCAGGGTTTTTGCCCAGGCGGCCACCGCCCAGCGAATTGTATTCGAAACCCCCAATCCGGTGATGGGCTGCTTTACGGAAGTACTGATAACGTTGATGATCCTCCCGAACCCTTCCGCCTGCATATCCGGAACAAAAGCCTGGGCCAAATGGTGGTTATTGATGAGGTGCATCTGGAAGGTCGTCAACAGGACGCTTCCTTCGGCTTCAATCAGATTTCCTCCTTTCGGCCCTCCGGTATTATTAACCAGGATATGAACCGGCATACCCGTTGCCCTGATTTCGCTTATCGCCTGAAGAACGCTATCGCTGCTGCTAAAATCGGCTACAAAAACGCTGTGCTGCTGTCCGGCAGACGTATCCAGGGTAGCAATTGCCCGTTCCAGTTTCGCGCGGTCCCGGGCCAGCAACATGACATTGGCCCCGAGTTTCGACAATTCAACGGCCGAAGCTAGTCCGATACCTTGCGAACTACCGCAAACAAGCGCATTTCTTCCTTTTAGCTGAAGCTCCATAGTGACATTATTAAGACCTGCCGGCAAAAATAGTCAATGTGCAGTATTGTAAAAAGGCCCCCGGAATTGATTCCCGGGGGCCTCCGCAGACAGATCGGGGCTTTTCTTATTCGGAACGCCGGATAGAGCTACCGCCCGAACTATTCACGCGAATCTCTTTTGCGCCACCCGAATAACGGATGCTGCTTGCCCCGCTGGCATCGCCCGACAACCTGGCGCTGGCCTGTACGGAGGCTGAACTGGCTCCTGACGCATCAATTTCAACCTCTTTGACCGGGAATTTACCTGCTCTCAGGCTGCTAGCGCCGGAAATATCACCTCTCAATGAATTTGCCCGCCCGGAAAGCTCAGTGGAAGAAGCACCGGAAAGATCGAAATCAACCGTTTCGGCATCCAGCTCCAGTTCCAGCTTGGCCGCTCCCGAAACATCCAGGTCAAAATTGCCGCGGGTATTAAATTTGCCGGCTTTCATGCTTGCCGCGCCGGAGAGATCTATCCCCGACAGCTCGGGCATTTCTATCTCGAAATGCACGCCCTTGCGGTTACGCCCATTCTCTTTGTAGCGGATCGACAACTTGCCACCCGAAACCTTTGCTTCAAGATCATCCAGATCCCTGCGCTGCCCGGTGGCAACCACCCGGAAATTCTTACCTTGCTTCAGGTTGATTTTAAAAGCGCTTCCCATAGAGAGCTTTTCAAAATCTTTCACGTTGAAGGAACGGGTTTCTTCCTGGGCATAGGCACCGGCAACCACCGCCAGTACCATAAACAATAATAGGTTCAGCTTTTTCATGTGTATAAAAAGGTTTAAGCGGTGAGCTGTGAGGGGTGAGCTATTTATTCATCAGCTGTTTGTGTGCCGCTTGTAGCTAATACCTCAAAGCTCATGACTATTTCAATCAGAGATCCCTTACCTCACCGCTAATTTTTAACAGTTTGTACCAAAGACCGAAAGCAGCCCGGCAATGTTGCTTATTTTCTAAATAAAATTCCGGTTCCTCATCTCCGCGTTACACGGCTATTGCCGTTTTCGCGCTTCTCGAGGTTCTGAACCGTCCCCAGGTTGGCTCTGCAGGAACCCGATGCCTGAACATCCGCCTGGTTAATAACCGATTCGCGGGCATCCAGCAAACAGCTTCCGGACAACCCGGCTTTGAGCGTACTCACATTTCCCTTGAACCGCATCCGGGAAGCCCCGGTGAGTTCCAGTTCAACGCGGTCCGCATTTGCGCTCAGTTCTGCAGCCGACGCTCCCGAAAGCCTGACCCTGAGATTCTCGCGCTTTGCGAAATCGTCTGCCTTTAACTGCGTGGAGCCCGACAGTTCCACCGACTCCAGAAACGGAACCCGGATCACGACGCCAATACGCCCTTCAGGATCAGGAACATTTTTATCGCCGTCCGTCCTGTCAATACGGAGAATGCCATTTTCCACTTTAGGTGCCAAAAGCTCCACATTCTCTTCCGAGCCGTCGAGAGTCACCGAAAACTGGTTATCCTTCTTGACCTGAATCCGGTAGGCCCCTCCCAGATCAATTCCCCTGAATTCCGGAACTACAATTTGCTTGACGAATTCCCCCCTTTCACCCAGGTCAATACCGTCAAATGATTCCCCGCCATCCCATTCTGCCGAGGGGTTATCGGGTGCTTCTTCTTTCAAAAAAAACTTTTGCGGCAGATTCAGACAGACCAGGCCGGAATCAGGGATAATCGACCATCTCAGCATTTTCCAGTCCAGCTCCCGGTTCCAAAGGTCCATGTTCTCCATGTTTTTGGTAATATCGTAGTTGCGTCTCAGAAAGCCGAAATAGAAATTCCGTGACATGGCGAACGGCTTGTTATAAGGAACCTCCAGAACTGCGTAGATATGCTGGTTCCGGAAAGGAAGTGTTTCCGAAACAAACGGCGCGCCGGGAAAGTAAAGCGTGGAATCCATCCTTTCAACGTCATAAACAATCTTGCCTGCAAGGTCGCGTGCCTCCTGGCGGGTAGCGCCTCTTGCGTGGAAAATCTTCTCAAGGCCCACACTGTCCTTACGGTAGCTCCCTTTCAGGTTCACTTCTACATCAAGCGTCTTGCTGCTGTAGCTACCGTCCTGGTCAATAAAAAGGACGTGCTTACCGATCGGGTACCGGCTCACCTGTGAAAATTCCCCTTCCTCTACAAAATTTCTTTGAAACACCAGCCCGGAGGAAATAGCGCCGACAATGCTGAATATCATCAATCCGGCCATCACAATCCACACGGTGCTGCCCACCACTTTCCGATTCAGGAGCAACATCAATCCCAGGAAAAGCAATACCAGCAGGGGCACCGTAACAATGGTTGCAATAGAAAGGATCAGTACCCCGGGTGTTTCTTTTAAGATCAGGAATTCGGGCGGAAAGACGCCAAAGTCAGGCATATTGGCCAGTCCCAACAAAGCTGCGCCGCATACCAGCATCATCAACAGCCCGCTTATGGCGAGGCCGACCATAAAGATGCCGATCAGTACCCGCAGCACGGGACCGAGCCCCTTCAGTACGCGCCCCAAAGCATTCAGGATTTTTCCGAAGATCTGGAACGGTAACAACAGCAGGCGTTTTAAGTCGCTTTCACGCACCCGTTCCGATCCTTCACTCAGGTTTCTCCGGATTGTGCTGTCGATATTGGACAGCGTAATGGCTTCTCCCTGCATTTCCATTTTCTCGGTAAGCGTGTTGGCCACCGGCGCGATCGCCCAGAGAATAATATAGATAAGGATACCTATCCCAAAAAATAAAATAGAAATCACCCAGAGAAACCGCACAATACCGGTATCAAGGTTAAAATAGGACGCCAGCCCCGATGCAACGCCGCCCAATACCTTATTGGCGGGGTCCCGGTAAAACTTCCGGATCTTTGCTTCGTCTTCCAGGTTGGCCGATCCCGGAAAAGCAATCCACATGGCTATATACGCTACCATCAGGAAGCCGCCCAGAAAAGCAAATTCTTCCTCCTTGTGGAAATTCATGATGCCGCTGATGGGCACCATGCCGAATATACCCAACAGCAGGAGCAAGCGGACCCAAAGGGGGTCCATGGCGTAGTGATGGGCAATACCGGCGGCAACTCCACCCAGAATCTTGCGCTTCAGGTCACGGTAAAAGCGCTCTTTCGGCTTTTGCGGCCTCTGCTGCGGCTCATTTTCAACGGCCGGATCAGCCTGGCTTGCCGATGCTCCCGCCGCATGCAGCGGTTCGGAAATCAGGTCATCGGCATTTTCGGCGGCTTCAAAGTCAGTTACATTTCCCATTGCCTGAATCAGCTCACTCACGTCATCAATGGAAATAGCCTGCTTGTTCTCGACTTTCTGTTTTTGCAGGAAGCGCTCGGCAATACGCCCCTCGATGTCTGCAACAATCTCAGCACTATCGGCAAACGATGAAAAATATCGGTGCACGGAGCCGAGATACTGACGCAGCATGTCGTAACCGTCTTCTTCGATGTAGAAAATCTGGCCGGCTATGTTGATACTTATGGTCTTTTTCATGGTTATCCTTATTCCTTATTTGGTCTCCACCTGCAGGCAGGTCGGGTTATTTGTCCGTGTTGTTCTTTTGCGTTTTGTCGATTATGGAGGATACCGACCGCGACAGCTCGTTCCAGGTAGTCTGCATTCCTTCCAGAAAAATTTCACCCTCCCGGGTCAGAACGTAGTACTTTCTGGGCGGACCGGAGGATGATTCCACCCACTTGTAATCGAGAAAGCCGGCATTTTTCAGCCTGGTGAGCAGCGGGTACAACGTTCCTTCAACTACCATAATCCGTGCCGCCGTTAGCTCCTCCAGCATGTCGGACGCATATACCTCTCCCCTGGAGATGATATGCAAAATGCAGAACTCAAGGATCCCCTTGCGCATCTGCACCTGAGCATTTTCAATATTCATGTCATTCTTAATATGATGCTAACAGGCAAACCCGTCTTGCCCAAACGCCTTACTCCCGCGGTCATGTCTTTTTCATGGCTAAACAGATTCCACAACACGCATTTCCAGTAAGGATGGACAAATGTAGTAACAAGTACTTTGCTATGCAAGGTACTTGGTGATTTTTTTCTTGTAATACCTTGCCCGGCGGGGTTTTATGGAGTAAAATCCGCCACAAAAGAAAAAGAGGCCAGCAGTTAAAACTACTGACCTCCTTTATGGTCTAGGCAGAAATTAAATTAAGCCTTGGCCCTTTTAGTGTATTTACGCTTCGGCGCCGCCACATCCGGAGCTTCACGTAAGCTCAGGATAGATTCGATCACCTGCCTGTGTGTTACATAGTTTTCGTAGTTGGCCTTTGCAATCGCAAGGTCATCCTGAAGTTTGGAAATTTTCGCCTCGATGTCAGCAATGTGATTTTCCAGCTTTTTTGAAATTGATGCAGTTCTTGCCATGGGATTAAGTAGTTGTTTTAAACTTATAACCAAGTTTGAGCCTGCAAGTTATGAAATCTTTATAAAATCTTTCAATTCCAGACTTAATTTGCATATTACCCGGAAAATCATACAAACCTTATCCGTCTACTTCTTCGAAATATTAGTTGCTTTTTGCTGTGCTTTTAAGGTAAGTTCAGTGGCAAGAAAACAATTTTCCTGGTTTTGAGCGGTTTGTGTTCTGTTCACAACATCGCTCACCAATTGTTCGCCGAATGGCAAATGAACATTCTGGCAATCAACATACTCGACTCCCTTTCCATTGACAACAAAAAGATGGCTTCCTCCTTCCCTGCCTCCGATATCTATATTTTTCCGGACTTCGATATATCCTTCTGTTCCCAGCACAGTAAGCCGGCCGTCACCGAATGTTTTCAACCCGTCGGGCGAATACCAATCCACGCGGAGGTAACCGACGCCGCCATTTCCCCGCACCATTGCGTCACCAAAATCTTCAAGGCCCGGATATTGAGGATGATTCATATTTCCAACCTGGGAAGCCACTACTTCGGCAGAAGTAGAACCGGTAATATAGAGGAACTGGTCAAATTGATGACTGCCGATATCGCAGATTATACCACCATATTTCTGTTTATCAAAAAACCAATCGGCCCGGCTCGGCAAATTTGTCCGGTGCGGTCCTAACCCGATCGTCTGGACCACTTTACCTATAACACCTTGTTTTATAAGATCATACGCTTTTACCGTAGCTTTATTCTCCAACCTTTCACTGTACATGATCGCATAGATACGTCCCGTTTCCTTTTGCACTTTCCGGACTTCAGCGAGCTGCTTTAACGTAACGGCACCGGGTTTGTCCGACAGGAAATCTTTCCCGTGCTTCATTACCTGAATTCCAAGCGGCGCCCTTTCCACGGGAATTGCAGCACTTGTAACCAATTGAATGTTCTTATCTTCCAGAATTTCCCGCTCGTCTTTCACCAGTTTAACACCGGGATACCGCTTTTGAAAGTTGGCAATCAGTTCGGGTTCTTTGGCATAAAAAGCAGTCAATTCTCCACCGCCTTTTTTTAACACCTCTACCTGACCATAAATATGCCCATGGTTCAAACCAATAGCCGCAAACTTAATAGACGGGGCCACAGTTTTGTCGCCAATGTTTACACTTTTGTATTTTTCAATTGTCTCGTTTTTCAAAGGCTCAATAGCCGGCAAACTGATCAGGCCGGCGGCTACGCCTACTGACGATTTAAGGAAAGTCCTTCTAGAATTTTCGGTATCCATATCAAGGTTTAGAATTATACGTGGAAAGTATCAAATTAACGTCAAACTGGCCGGGCCCTGTCAGCGACCCAGCAGTGAATACAAGATTTCGGGCTCGTCGGTTGTGATAAAATCCACCCCGTTGTCGATGCACCATTGCATGTCTTCCTTTTTATTTACAGTCCACACATTGACTGTCATTTCAGCCTGGTGGGCTTCCGCTATCCAATTCGGATTTTTCTTCATGACACTGATGTGATAGTCAATCCCGTTAATCCCTGCTTTTTGCAGTGCCGCCGGGTTAATGTCACCATTCAGGTAAGCAATATTGGCTTTCGGATCCAATTCGTGAACCAGCTTGCAAACATCGTAGTCGAAGGCAATGTAATCTACCTTCTTTTTCAATTTTAATTTCTTCACAGTTTCAACGCATTTTCGCGCCAAAAGCAGCGAGCTCTGCTTTCCCATTTGCGAAGACTTTATTTCGAGCACCAGTTTGGTTCCCTTTTGACCGGCGCCGGCCTTCAGGTATTCCTCAAGCGTAGAAATGGGCTCCCCATTGGAAAGTTTCAACGCTTTGACTTTGCTGAATTCCGAGCTGTCGATAGAAACACCGTCGTGGCTGGCATCATGAACTACCACCATGTGGCCGTCGGCGGTCATTCTCACATCAAATTCGCTCCCTGTACAACCGAGCGCAACGGCTTCTTTGAGCGAAGCAACCGAATTTTGCGGCACCTTTGTATTCTTCCAGGCGCCTCTGTGCGCGATTACCGGGTTTTTCATTTTTTTTGATTGCGCATTACACCATGTAAATGCGGCGGAAGTCATACAAACCAAAACAAAGGGTAAAATCCTTTTCAGCATCATTTTTTGCGTTTATCAAATTTTGTTTTCAATACCTCTCTCCAGCCGTTCATTTTTTTTGGAGGCATCGCTCTGATGCAGCAGCACCAGAAGAAAAGCAATAGCCCCCACTACCAGCATCAGTATCATCTGGGATCCGTGAATAAAGGTAGCCAGCGTGATACCGTCCTGCTGACTGAGACCATAGAGCACCATTACATTGCCCACAAGCAGGTGATAGGCCCCTATCCCCCCCTGGGTTGGCGCAGTCATACCAACCGCTCCAATCACGAGTACCGTCAAGCCAGCCAGCCAACCAAGCTGCGAAGTTTCCGGGATACAGAAGAAAATGGCAAATGAGCTGAAATAATAGGAAATCCAGATCCCCAGCGTAGCCAGGATAAAAAGTCCGGGCCGTTCCAGTTTCCTCACACTCAGTAACCCGTCCAGCATACCCACTCCGAAATCCGCGATTTTCCTGAACAGCCCCACCGACAAAATACGCTCGCGGACCTTCTCGTTTTTCCAGATTAATATTCCTCCTGCGATCAAAACCAGGCCACCGCCGACCAAAACAAGGGCCAGGAGATTTGCCGAACCACCGGCACCACCGATTTTGTCACCGATGAGACCGGAAAAGAAAGTGCTCAACCTGTCGAATTCGAGAAAAAAATTAAGCATCAGCAGGATCGCAAGCATCAGGACATCAAAAATCCGGTCCGCAAGCACCGTGCCCAGGCTTTGGTTTACCGGCACGCCTTCCATGCGATAGAGCGTGCCGCAACGCGTTACCTCGCCCATCCGCGGCAAAATATAATTGGCGAAATACCCGGTAAGCAGACTGACAAAGCTCGAATAGACGGAAACCGACTTATCGAGCGGCCGCAGCAACATGACCCAGCGCCAGGCCCTGAAAAGGTGCGCAACCAAAGTGAGCACAAAGCTAAGGGCAATCCAGCGCCAGTCGGCGTGCATCATCCTCTCTTTCATTGAAGCGAGGTCGATATCTTTAAAAACAAACCATAGCAAGCCTGCCGCCAGTAGAAACGATACAAGATAACGGGCAGTTTTTTTCATTCGACGAAGTTGCTTAAAGAAAAAGCCAGGTAAAGTCAATCAATTCCGGTAATGTCTTCACCCCCGGTTTTGCCGGAAGATGAACAGTGACGGGCAAAATAACAACTTCCTTTTCTAAAATACGTAAAAAAACCTCTTTAGACCGAAATTTGGTCCAAAGAGGTTTCCTCCGATCAAAGTCAGGGAGATCCTTACTCTACAATCAGTTTTCCCTGCATCAGCGCATAGTGACCGGGGAAGCTACAGATATAAGTGTAAGTACCTTTTTTAGGCGCTTTGAATTCTACAGTAGTTGATTCGCCACCACCGATCAGCTTGGTATGAGCCAGGATTTTCGATGCTTCGCTTTTCGGAATATACTCGGTATCACGCGCCTGCGCTGCCTTCTGGCCAAACGACGCAACGTCGGTGCCTTGCGCAAGCAGTACGAAGTTGTGGCCCATTGCCGCCTTTGCCAGCTTACCGGTATGCTTCAAAGTCAGTTTGACAGATTGACCCGCCTTAACTTTAAGCTCCTTTTTTGTGAATTGCATTGCATCAGTACCTTCAAGTGTCAATTCCACTTGCTTTTGGGCTTGCGCCGTAGAAATCAGACCAACAAACGCCAGGATGGTTGCCGCAAAGAATAAACGAAACTTAGTCATTTTTTTAATTTTGATAAGGATTAAAAACTATTTGCGAATTAACATATAGAAACTTGCATATGCAAAACTATAGACGGCCAAGAGGCTTCAGGGTTTAACCACAATTGAAAAAGAATTATAGCTCGCAAAGACACCCAAGCCCCCGATCACGTTTGAATATACCAGAACAGGCTCTGCAAAAGGATTATCAGCCGCCATCTCGTGCTGGTCTATGGTACGGTGATATTGAAAATAATGCCGGTCGGTGCGATGTAAATTCAAAGTAATCCCGGTTACATGCGGCGGCTCCTCCTGTACCGGAACGCCGTTGTTCGTATAAAACACCGGGCGCTCTATTCTTACCCGGCCTGTAGGCGACTGCATAGTCCCGCCATTGGCATTCACGTCACTTTGAAATTCACTCCTGCCGAAATTGTCATCCCAGAACAGGGCAATGGTAACCTGTCCCCGGCGAACTACCGACTTCCCGTTTTCATCTGTAGTCAAGTAGCTCGCAATGGCATGGGCGGTGCCCGAAACCCGGTAGTAGTCTTCAGTTGCAGCGGGGTCGGGCCACGAAAACTGTACCGCCAGCGTGGTATCCTGTCTGCTGAAATTACCGCGCAGGCTTGCATATGAGGTATCTATCCGATAGGAACTGATTGCAGCAGGTACTTCAGGAACGGTCGTCCGGGCTTCAACACGCCGATTACCCTCTTCTACCACCAGGTGATAGGTATTTCCCGCTTTTATCCCTCCCAGCCGGAAAGGACGGATGGTGTAGGCCAGCAGTGTTGAGTCGAACGGAAGCGGGATCCCGTCGAGTTTTACGCTGGCACCACGCAGAACCTGCCTTTCATTACCGGTTTCCAAACTGAATATAGGTACGGACTCCAATACATATACCCTGATCAGGGTGTCTTGGGGGGATATAAAAGAATGAACCGACAGCTTTGCCTCGGCGCCGGCTATCTCCAGGGGCGAAACAACCTCTACCAAAGATCCGCACGCCGCCAGAAAGAAGGTGAGGGCCGTCGCAATGGCCCGGCTTGCCGGTTTCGCCCTCCGCCCCGAAAAACTAAAATTTAAATCCATAGCTGACAGAAGGAATAATCGGAAAAAGGGAATATCGTTTCAATTGATAGCGGCCTAAACCGTTATTATCCAGCGAATAGAAAAATGGATTCCGACGATTGTAGAGGTTATAAAACGAAATATCCCAAACCCTTTCGTACCGCTTTTTCTGTTTGATAAACTGGATCGAAATATCCATACGGTGATAAGGCTCTGCCCGGAAACTATTTTTTTCGCCGTAGTCGCTCACAATCCTGCCATAGCCGAAGGGCGCCAGACCTGGGTTCGCATAACTACTCCAGCCTCCGACCGGCATATGCGGCATGGTGCTGTAAGTGGCAACGGGTAAGGTCAGGGCATTACCCGTTCCGTAAACCCATACTGCCGAGAGGTGAATCTTTTTCGTCAGCTCGTAGATACCTACCACCGATATATCGTGGCGCCGGTCATACCTTGGGAAAAATATCTTGCCGCCATTCAGCTCCGGGAACTTCCAATAGGTCCAGGACAAAGTATAACCCACCCACCCCGACAGCCTGCCTGCCTTGCGCTGAACCAGGAATTCGGCGCCATAAGACCACCCCTTACCCGAAGTAACGCTGTTCTGCCAGTTCACATCGCTCGCACCATCTCCCTGGAACGACAAAAACGAAGCACCTTCCTTGTAATTAAGAATATCGTTCATGTGCTTGTAGTACCCTTCGAGCGTGAGAGTGATGCCCGGCTTTTCAAGATCCTTGGCGAACCCGGCCGCGACCTGCCGCGATTGCTGCGGCTTTACTTTCCTGGTGGTAGGTACCCAAAGGTCTGTCGGCAAACCCAGGCCCGTGTTCGACAGCAGGTGGACATATTGGTTCATTTCTGCGTAAGATGCCTTGAACGATAGCTTATCGGCCAGTTGCACAGCTGCTGAAAGGCGCGGTTCGGGTCGCAGATAGCGTATGGAGTCGGACTGATACATACTCAGCCGGAAGCCCGCGTTAAGCTTAACCCGCCCCCCGATTTGCCATACGTCCTGTACATACAGGCCGCTCTCGACAGAATTTTCCGGAGTAGTGGTCTGCCGGAGTGGCGTATCGACCAGGGAGCCGGCAATAACCAGCGCGGAAGGTGTAAACTGATGTCGTATCGCCTGCACCCCGAAACGGACGGCATGAGCGGGGTGCGGATAATAGTCAAAGTCGGATTTGAGCCCGATGTCCCGGATTCTGGAAAGATAGCTCAGGCTAAACTCCGTTTCGTCTTTGGTCCCGACATTCTCTGCAAAATAGTTATTGACGCCAAACTTGAAGCTGCTGAAAATAAGAGAGGTATTTGCAAATAATTTCGAGTTAAAAACGTGGTTCCAGCGCAGAGTGCCCGTTACATTTCCCCAATCAAGCCCGGCATGAAGCCGTCTTTCATCCCCTTTCTCCTTTACGGAAAATTTGTCCTGCCCCAGATAACCGCTTAGATAAAGTTTGTCTTTATCTCCGAAATCGTAGTTTACTTTTGCGTTCAGGTCATAAAAATAGTAGCCCGGATTTACCTTGTTCTCCTCTCCGCGCTGCTCGCGCGCAATGAAAGGCTTAGCTAATATATCAATATAGGTCCGGCGGCCGGAAACCAGGAAAGAAGACTTACCCTTTGACAAAGGTCCCTCCAGGGTAAGCCTGGAAGCCACCAGCCCGATACCACCTTCACCCTTTAATTTCTCCTTGTTCCCCTCTTTCATGTTCATCTCCAGAACGGACGAAAGCCGCCCTCCGAATTGAGCCGGAAAGCCGCCCTTCGTTAACTCCACGCTTTTCAACGCGTCACTGTTAAAGATGGAAAAGAAGCCAAACAGGTGATTGGCATTGTAGACAATGGCTTCGTCTAGTATAACCAGGTTCTGGTCGGGACCGCCGCCGCGTACATACAGCCCGGCCTGCCCTTCGCTTCCTTTCTGGACCCCGGGCATCAGCTGCAGCACTTTCAGCACATCTTTTTCCCCCATAAATCCCGGAATCTTCTTTACCTGCGCAATCGGGACTTCTATTTTACTCATTTGCGGTACCTGGCTCACAAACGCCTTTTGCCTGGCGGCAGAGACCGTAACCTCCTTTAATTCTGTTGCAGAAACCAAAGACACATTGCGCGTCAGGTTTTCGTCGGGCAGCCAGGAAAAATGCTGCGAAGTGAAGGCAACAGAGGAATAAGCAATCTCCACCGTGTCTTTTGAAACGGGCAGCGTGAGTGAATAAAATCCGTAATTATTGCTTACCGTACCGAAAGAAGTCCCCGGGACATACACCGAAACGCCTGGAAGCAGCTCCCCGCTGCCGGCTTCCTTCACAAACCCGCTGAGGGTCACTGAGCTTTGTGCAAAAAGAAGCCCCTGGCTGATCATCAGCCCCCAAAAAAACAGAAAACACTTCACCCGATGCCCAATATGGATTTACAACAACAGAAGCAAATTCTTAATATACGAACACTATCTTGCCGAACTGCTTTCCTGCTTCCATACGCATCATCCCGTTCCTTATCTCCTCAAAAGGAAGCACTACATCAATCACCGGTTCCAATTTCTTTTCTTCCACAAATGCGAGCATGGCCGCAAAATCCTTGGGCGACCCCATGGTGCTGCCGAGAATAGACAGCTGCTTAAAAAACACCTTGGCCGGGACCAGGTTGGTAATGTTCCCGACTGTGCCGCCATAAAAACAGATTCTCCCGCCCGGAGCTGCCAGATCGGTCAGCCGGTGAAACTCGGGTCCGCCGGCACTGTCAATAATAACGTCGAAATATCCCGACTTCGGTGCGCCCACCCTGGTCAGCGCCTCTCGATGCCAATTTTCGGCCCGGTAATTAAACCCGCCTTTGGCGCCGAGCAAAACAGCTTTTTCAATCTTGTCTTCATTGCCGGAAGTCACCCAAACTTCTGCTCCGGCCGCCACTGCGAACTGGATCGCAAACAAGGCAACGCCCCCTCCTGCCCCGGTTATCAGTACTTTTTCGCCACGCTTCAACCCTGCCCTGGTCATCAGGCTCCGCCAGGCAGTCACGCCAGCCAACGGCAAGGCAGCCGCCTGCTCAAACGACAAATGCGCTGGCTTATCGGCTATGTAATCCACCCGAACCTTTACATACTCTGCAAAAGTCCCCCAAGCTTCCAATCCGAGTATAGTAAACCCGGGACCGTAATGAGTTTCCGCATCTCCCCAATCATGCCCCGGATTGATGATGACGCTTTTCCCGATATGGGTTGCATCCACGCCTTCTCCGACCATCGAAATAATTCCGGCGCCGTCGGAACCGAGTATAGCGGGCGCGTAGGCCCTGGGGTAAAGCCCTTTTTGGATCCAGACGTCGCGGTGGTTGAGAGAGGCGGCCTTCACGGCCACGAGCACCTCCCCCGAAGCAGGCAACGGCTGATCTACTTCTTCATACACCAATGGCTCGTGGAGCGCTTTCAATACGGCTGCTTTCATTCCTGTTTCAATGCTTTTAAAGGTCCATGCCGGATTTCGATAACAGGCCCGGCAACCTGACATCCGGTGTAATAATAAATGAATGCAGCATGAATCGCAAAACCAATTGCGCCGGCAAACCGCGAAGAGGATGTTCACCCGTTCAGTTTCCTCCCCGCTTCGATCGCTTTCCTGACACTTGATCCGTTGGTATCGAGAAGATTCTTCGCCGTATCGGCGTCCACTTTCAGCTCATCCATAACCATGGTCACCGCGCGCTGCACCAATTTGTAATTGGTCAGCTGCATGTCTACCATCTTGTTGCCTTTGACCTTCCCCAACCGGATCATTACCGATGTAGACAACATATTTAATGCCAGTTTTTGGGCGGTACCTGCTTTCATACGGGTGCTACCGGTCACAAATTCGGGCCCTACGACGATCTCCACGGGGAACTCCGCCGATTTCGCCACCGGTGAACCGCTGTTGCACACGATGCAGCCCGTGAGCACTCCGCGGCGGCGCGCTTCATCCAGTCCGCCGATCACATAAGGCGTGCGTCCCGATGCCGCAATGCCCACAACAGTGTCATTTTCGTTGATATGATATGCCTCCAGATCTTTCCAGGCCTGATCAGGGTCGTCCTCAGCATTTTCCACTGCCCGGCGGATCGCACCGTCGCCGCCGGCGATAATCCCGATGACCAGGTCGAACGACACCCCGTAGGTAGGCGGGCATTCAGAGGCGTCGACAATACCGAGACGCCCGCTCGTTCCGGCGCCTATATAAAAGAGACGCCCGCCCCGCTCCATGCGCTCTACTACCGCCCCGACCAGCGCTGTCAATTGCGGAATTGCTTTTGAAACTGCAAGCGGCACGGTCTGGTCTTCCTTGTTAATATTGTTGAGCAATTCCCCCACGCTCATCCGATCAAGGTTTTCGTAGTGTGACGCACCCTCGGTGGTCAAACCTGACATTCGACTATCCATCTTTATTTATTTATATTTTTCTTTAAAAAATAAGCGCCGGCACAAAAATATAACTATCCGTAACAAAGGTCTCGCTTCACCGGGTGATTTCCGTCACAATAAAATTCTTGAATTTCATCAACCAATACAATAATCTATTGAAACACCACTGTTGATACCATAGAATGGCAGCCTTTGGCGCCGGAATTACGAGGCGCCGCACCCAGCCGGCACGTGACCGCCAGTCGCTTGAAAACTTAGAAAATATCGGGTTAAGCCGGGCATCCAACCAACTTCCTTCAAAAACATCAAAATAATTAAAATAACATTTGGAAAATAAGAACTAACCCACCTTATTTGTGTCAAGATTAAAAAACAGCGAAATTTCGCTAATCTACTTTTCCGAAATCCATTGTTAACATGATCCGGCTACTACCCATAGGTCTTCTACCCGTCCCACCCCAGCGGTGGTGAGTGTGACTTATTGGTTAAACCAGACGCCTCACTCACAATCAGCCGGGTGAGGCGTTTTTCTTTCAAACATTTCAAGATAATGTCGAACGAACTTAACAAGTATTCCAAAACACTTACCCAGGAGGTTACCAACCCGGCCGCCCAGGCCATGTTGTACGGAATTGGCCTCAAAGAAAGCGATTTAAAAAAACCCCAGATCGGGATTGCCAGCACGGGCTACGAGGGAAACCCCTGTAACATGCACCTTAACGGCCTTTCCGTTTATGTTAAGCAGGGCGTTCAGGCAAGCGGCGAGCTGGTTGGGCTTATTTTCAATACCATTGGCGTTTCCGACGGTATGACCAACGGAAATGACGGAATGCGTTACTCCCTACCCAGCCGGGACCTGATTGCCGACTCTATTGAATCGGTGGTAGCCGCCCAATGGTACGACGGCCTCGTAGCGGTGGTAGGTTGCGACAAAAACATGCCGGGCGCTATCATGGCCATGGCCAGGCTGGACCGCCCTGCGATTATGGTCTACGGCGGGACCATCCGTTCAGGTCATTATAAGGGCCAAAGCCTTGACATTGTATCTGCATTTGAAGCTTTGGGCAAGAAATTTGCCGGCAATATCTCCGATGAAGATTTCAAAGGGGTTATACAAAATTCTATTCCCGGTCCGGGCGCCTGCGGTGGCATGTACACCGCCAACACCATGTCGTCTTCCATAGAAGCCATGGGCCTGAGCCTTCCCTTCAGCAGCACTTATCCGGCTACGCATGAAGGCAAACAGGAAGAGTGTAAAAAAATCGGGGCAGCAATGAAAAACCTGCTTGAAATGGACCTCACTCCTTCCAAAATCATCACCCGTAAATCCCTTGAAAACGCCCTGACCGTGGTAATGGCGCTGGGCGGCTCTACCAATGCAGCGCTTCATTACCTGGCTATCGCGCGGGCGGCAGGCATTCCGTTAACCCTCGACGATATCCAGAAAATTTCGGACCGGGTTCCTTTTATAGCCGATCTGAAGCCAAGCGGCAAGTATTTCATGGAAGACATGCTCTCGATAGGCGGTGTGCCGGCCGTCATGAAGTACCTTCTGAAAGAGGGATTGCTCCACGGCGACTGCCTCACAGTTACCGGGAAAACCGTCGCCGAAAATCTTGAAAACGAAAAAGATCTCGATTTTGAGGCACAGAAAATCGTATTCCCGCTTTCAAAACCCATCAAAAGCTCGGGGCATATCCAGATCCTTTACGGAAATCTTGCACCAACCGGCGCAGTAGCCAAAATAACCGGCAAAGAAGGGCTTCATTTTCACGGAACGGCCAAAATATGCGAGCATGAATCCGAAATCATTTCAGCGCTTGCCAACGGGGAAATCAAACCCGGGCAGGTGGTAGTCATCCGGAATGCAGGCCCTAAAGGCGGCCCCGGTATGTCGGAAATGCTGAAACCTACCTCCGCCGTGATGGGGGCCGGGTTGGGCGACAAGATCGCGCTGATCACAGACGGCCGCTTCTCAGGCGGAACCCACGGTTTCGTTGTGGGGCATATCACTCCTGAAGCATTTGAAGGCGGACCGATCGCGCTCGTAAAGGATGGGGACGAGATTACCATAGACGCCACCACCCGTGAACTGACACTGCATGTGTCGGACGAAGAACTCGCAACGCGGAAAGCTGCATGGGTACAACCGGCTCCCCGGTTCACAAAAGGAGTGCTGGGCAAATATATCCGCAACGTAAAATCGGCCAGCGAAGGTTGCGTGACCGATGAAGCTTAACCGAAGAAGTAAAGACATTCTACCGACCACTAATTCAAAAGAGTAATGGACTTAAAAGAGAAACAGGAAGCTACGACTTCCTTAAATTCAGACTCTCAGGATCGTGCGGTTCAACCCGCGCCGACCGCGGTAATTAACGGATCGCATGCGGTAATCCGCTCCTTGCTCGCAGAAGGAGTCGATACCATTTTCGGATATCCCGGCGGCGCCATTATGCCGGTTTACGATGCCATTTACGACTACCAGGACCAGATCAACCATATCCTGGTACGCCATGAACAAGGTGCCGGTCACGCTGCCGAAGGCTATGCAAGGCTTTCAGGTAAGGTAGGCGTCTGCCTGGTAACTTCAGGCCCGGGGGCTACCAATCTTGTTACGGCCATTGCCGACGCCATTATTGACTCAACGCCAATGGTTTGCGTAATCGGACAGGTAGCAAAACACCTCCTCGGCACCGACGCTTTCCAGGAAACTGACGTAATGGGCGTTACCATGCCGATTACGAAATGGAACTACCAGATCACTTCCGCCGACGAAGTACCGGAAGTGATGGCAAAAGCCTTTTATATTGCCAAATCAGGTCGTCCGGGCCCGGTGTTGATCGACATTACCAAAAATGCCCAGCTCGAAATGATGAACAAACCGTTTACGTACGCCCCTTGTACGACTATGGTGAGCTACCGTCCGAGGCTGATGCCCAAATCAGAACAGATTGAAAAGGCGGCTGCGCTTATTAACGCCGCAAAGAAGCCGTTCCTGTTTGTAGGCCACGGGGTCCAGATCTCCGGAGCTGAAAAGGTATTGCTCAAATTCATAGAAAAAACCGGCATTCCCTGCGCCTCTACCCTTCTTGGCCTGTCGTCTGTTTCTGTTGATCATCCCCTGTATATGGGCTGGCTGGGCATGCATGGCAATTATGGCACCAACGTTCTGACCAACCAGTGCGACCTCATTATCGGTGTAGGGCTGCGTTTCGACGACCGGGTTACCGGTGACGTGAGCAGGTATGCGAAACAGGCCAAGGTGGTGCATATTGAAATTGACCCTGCCGAAATTGACAAAATCATCAAGGCCGATGCGCCGGTCGTGGGCGATGCCAAGGCAGCCCTCGAAATGCTGCTTCCGCTTGTGAATGCCGGGTCTCATCCGTCGTGGATCGCCGAATTCGGAAAATATGCCGAAATGGAAGACCGGCAAATCACGCAGCCTGAGCTTGCTGCAACCACCGAAAAAATCAAAATGGCGGAGGTAATCAGGAGCCTTTCCGACAAAACCGAAGGACAGGCCGTAATCGTAGCAGACGTAGGCCAGCACCAGATGATGACCGCCCGCTACTACGAATTCAAACGTCCGAATTCCTTTATCACCTCGGGTGGACTGGGTACAATGGGTTATGCGCTGCCTGCGGCATTCGGCGCCAAGGTGGGCGCGCCTGACCGCGACGTCTATACCTTTATCGGGGACGGGTGCTTCCAGATGACCATCCAGGAGCTCGGTACCATCGCTCAGAGCGGGCTGCCGGTAAAAATCATCATCCTCAACAACAATTTCCTGGGTATGGTGCGCCAGTGGCAGCAACTGTTCCACCAGAAACGATATTCTTTCGTAGAGCTTCAAAACCCCGATTTTATAACCATCGCAAAAGGGTTCGGGATTGACGGCCATACTTGCGAGAAGCGGGAAAACCTGTCCGAGTCGCTCGACAAGCTCATCTCCTCCGACACGGCATACCTGCTCGAAGTGCTGGTCGAAAAAGAAGAAAACGTTTTCCCGATGGTCCCGTCCGGCGCCTGCGTGTCCGACATACGCCTTCAGTAGCGATCATCTATCTCTCGAAATCCCATATTTAAAGTTCTCATGTCACAGCCTTTTTCAGCCGCTACCGGCACGACCTATACCCTCTGTGTCTTTACCGAAAATACGGTCGGCCTGCTCAATAAAATTACCATTCTTTTCAGCAGGAGAAGGATTAATATAGAAAGCCTCACGGTTTCCGAAACCGAAAGAAAGGGGGTTTCCCGGTTCACCATTGTCATCCAGCACGAGATCCGGGAAGAAGTCGAAAAACTGGTGCGGCAAATCAGGAAGGTCATCGAAGTGCTCGCCGTGTTCGGGTACCTCAACGAAGAAGTGGTCTACAACGAGATCGCGATGTTCAAAATCTCAACCCTCAGCGGCGCCAAACCCCTTGATATCGAGGTGATCAACAAAATCTATAAAGCATGGGTCGTATATTGGGGGCTTGATTATGTGGTGATTGAAAAAACAGGCTCGTTACCGGAAATCCACGACTTCTTCAACTATATCAAACCGTATGGTATTCTTGAATTTGTCCGTTCGGGCCGCGTTGCGGTCAGCAAGTCGTCAAAAAGCCTCGACGACTACCTGCCCGAGGCCGAGTGGGAGTATTATTTGTAGGACCAACCGTTAATGACCGCCCGTATCAACCGTCCTTTATTGCTTGCCTGCTGCGCTGTTCCCATTGTGATCTTCCTGTGGACAGTGTTCGCCATGAGCACCAACACGCCTTTTCAGGACGATTTCGACGCGCTCCTGGAACCGGTGCTCCTGCTGCACAGCCAGGATTTTTTGTGGGCCGGGTTCTGGCGGGCACTTTATCAACAGGACGATGAACGACGGATCGTAGTGGACAGGCTGATTGCTTATCTCCTCTACACTTTCAACGGGGAGCTGAACCTGAAACTCATGGTGATTGGCGGCGCCCTGAATCTGCTGATTGTCCCCGCGGTATTGTATCGTTGGTTCAAATCAACAGCTACCAGCCTGGTTTTGATGGTACCCATAGTATGGGTGTTGTTCAATATCCAGTTCTATGAGACCATTTTCTGGGCGATGATCCCGTTCCAGCACCTCGCCGTTTTTGTCTGGGCGATCCTGACGATGTGGCTGCTGACCCGTGGTACCCGCGCCACGCTGCTGGGGGCGTTGGCGACGGGCCTGCTCACCATTTACGCTGACGTCTCGGGGAATTTTATTCTTCCTGCAGGGCTGCTGGCGCTCGCTGCCCAGTACCGTTGGCGGGAAGCAGCGATATGGCTGCTGGTGCTCGGTATTGTGTCCGGATTTTACTTTACAGGGCTGGAAATGCCGGCGTACCGGCCTAAATTTTCTGACAATTTTTCCAACCCCTTCCAGATTGTTCTGGTATTGATCACCCTCTTTGGCATCTGGGCCGATCCCGGTCCCACTTTTCCGATGCTTTTCAGGGAGGGCCTATCTCTGGCATTCGGCCTTGCAGGCCTGATTTTTGTGCTGCAATTACTGGTAAAAGAGGTAAAGAATACCGTTGTCAGGAAAAATACACTCAAAAAAGACAGTGCTTTTCTCTGGGGAACACTCGGCTTTATCACAATTGTCCTGCTGGTGCTTGCGTCCGGACGAGCTTCGGAGGGGTTGGAGACTTTTTTCAATCCCCGCTACCGGCACATGTACCTGTTCTGGATCATTTTCAGCTATTTGCTCGCAGTCCGCTACAACCCGGTATGGTTCCGCTCGTCTGTGGTACAGAATACCCTAGTAGCCGGGTCCGTACTTTTCTGCGCCAATGCTTACCTGATGTATTGGGGTGGGCTGGACAAGTACCGGAAGACCTTTCTGATTGACGCCTACCAATGGTACCATAACCGCTCGCTTCCTTCATCACCAATTTATTTGTCGCTTCGCAAACGCGTCGACGATATTTATGAAGGCGTATACAAACAGGGCATCTATCACCCGGAAAAATACCCTTTTGAAACGCTTCCGGACGCGCCGGTTGAAGGCAAAATCGAAGTTGCGCTTCACCAGGCTGATGGCGGAGTGGATGTTTCAGTCGCGAACGTTGCCCGGGGTATGGGAAAAAATGACGGCGCTTACCTGATCTTCAGGGCGGATAATGGCGAAACGCATATATTGCCCACCTATCACAGGCAGCGCCCCCTGCACCGCCTTCTTCTCGACGGAAGCTATTACTATCCCGATGCGCAAATGGACCGGTATGCTACCGATTATTTCAAATCCAAAGCGTTTGAGGTAGAGGTAGGTATAATCGAAGGAAAAAAACAGTACCGGCTGATTACCGGAAAACAGCTACGTTTGTAGACCTAAATTTGTATTCGAAATATTTCTAATCACTAAACAAGTATCTCAAAAATGGCAAAGTTGAACTTTGGAGGAGTGGAAGAGGATGTAGTAACCCGTGAAGAATACCCACTGGAGAAAGCGCAGGCGTTCCTGGCGAATGACACCATCGCTGTAATTGGTTATGGGGTTCAGGGACCCGGCCAAAGCTTAAACCTCCGTGACAACGGTATCAATGTAATCGTTGGACAAAGAAAAGGCGGTAAAACCTGGGATAAAGCCGTTTCGGACGGTTGGGTTCCGGGAGAAACGCTTTTTGAAATAGAAGAAGCACTGGAAAAAGCCAGCATTATCTGCTACCTCCTTTCTGATGCAGCACAGATTGAACTCTGGCCGACTGTGAAAAAACACCTTACTGCCGGGAAATCTCTTTATTTCTCACACGGCTTCGGTATCACTTACAAAGACCAGACCGGTATTGTACCTCCTGCCGATGTTGATGTATTCCTGGTTGCTCCAAAAGGTTCAGGAACTTCTCTTCGTCGTTTGTTCGTGGAAGGAAAGGGACTTAACTCTTCTTTCGCCGTATTCCAGGATGCTACCGGTAAAGCACGCGAAAAAGCTATCGCACTCGGAATCGGCGTAGGTTCAGGCTACCTCTTCGAAACTGACTTCTACCGCGAAGTAACCTCTGACCTTACCGGTGAGCGCGGCTCTCTGATGGGGGCGATCCAGGGAATCTTTGCCGCTCAATACGAAGTGCTCCGTGAAAATGGCCACTCACCTTCCGAAGCATTCAACGAAACAGTAGAGGAGCTTACTCAATCCCTGATGCCGCTGGTAGCAGAAAACGGGATGGATTGGATGTATGCCAACTGCTCGACTACCGCACAGCGCGGTGCACTGGACTGGTGGAGACCTTTCCGTGACGCGACGAAGCCTGTTTTCGAAAAACTTTACAACTCAGTGAAGACCGGCAACGAGGCAAAAATTTCTATCACCCGGAACTCACAGCCTGACTACCGCGAAAAACTGGAGGCTGAGCTGAAAGAACTCCGTGAGTCTGAAATCTGGCAGGCAGGTGCGACTGTCAGAAGTCTGCGCCCGGAACGCAACTAATCTCCTTCTTCGGAAACCGCATCAAAAGGTTCATCATCTTCGATGCGGTTTCCGGAATCTACTTCTTCATCAATATGCGCTCTTTTCCTGAAGCCGGAAACAGTGAACAGCCTTCACTTCAAGGCATATTAAAGGCATCTCACCGGTTAAAAGACGTCATTGCCCACACCCCGCTCGCGTTCAACGCCCATCTCTCGGAAAAATACGGGGCCAATATCTATCTGAAACGGGAAGACCAGCAAATTGTCAGGTCCTACAAGGTCAGGGGTGCCTACAACAAAATGGCCAGCATTCCCAAAGCAGATCTGCTTCGCGGCGTTGTATGCGCAAGCGCCGGCAACCACGCCCAGGGAGTAGCGTTCGCCTGCCGCAAGATGGGAGTAAAAGGGACCATCTTTATGCCTACTACGACTCCGTCACAAAAAATCAGGCAAGTCGGGATGTTTGGCAAAGAATGGACCAACGTACGGCTTTGGGGCGATACTTTTGACGATTCATACAAGGCTTCTCTCGCATTTTGCCAGCAGGAAAACGCAACCTTCGTTCACCCTTTCGACGATGTTCATGTAATAGAAGGCCAAGGTTCCGTCGGGCTTGAGATCCTGGAGCAATCGGAATTCCCGATCGACTATCTGTTGCTCCCTGTCGGCGGCGGCGGTCTGGCCTCCGGCATCGGGATTGTTTTCGGGGAGCTTTCTCCGGCCACCCAAATTATCGGCGTGGAGCCGGAAGGAGCGCCTTCACTCACCCGCTCCCTGTTGGAGGGAAAAGTGACCGAACTTACCGAAATTGACAAATTTATTGACGGGGCTGCGGTTAAAAAAGTCGGCGATCTTACCTTCACAATTTGTCGTGATGTATTGAACGAGGTGTTGCTCGTTCCGGAAGGGAAAGTATGTACGACCATCCTGCAGTTGTACAACGAGGAGGCGATCGTGGCGGAACCGGCAGGCGCGCTGAGCGTAGCGGCCCTGGACCTGGTCAAAGATAAAATCGAGGGCAAAAACGTAGTGTTGGTGATCAGCGGCGGCAATAATGACATTACCCGTACAGAAGAAATCCGGGAAAGGTCAATGCTCTACGAGGGACTTAAACACTACTTTATTATCAGTTTCCCGCAAAGAGCAGGCGCTTTCCGCGAATTTCTGAATGTACTCAGTCCCAATGATGATATCGTCAGGTTTGAATACATCAAGAAAACCAACAAAGAGCAGGGGCCTGCGCTGGTAGGAATTGAACTACAAAAAAAGGAGCACTATCAGCCGCTTGTAGACCGGATGACCGACGCCGGCATTACATTTGAATACGTCAATGATCAACCCGATCTGTTCCGTTATCTCGTGTAATCGCGGCAGCATTTCAGCATGTAGACCGAAATAGGTCTAGGAAAATAGCTTTGAATTCCATTACCTTTGAAACAGGAAAGGGAGTCCCCTTATACACCGTATATTCTGTTTTTAAGGCTGATAACGATTGTTAACATTCCTACGGGATTTATTCCCGCAGGAGCGGTGTTATCCGTTTGTCCAAGTTAGAACCTATGCTAAAAATCCATCGGCTCTGCCTCATTTTACTTTTGCTTTCAAGCTTTTCCGCAAGCGCCCAGTTTCAAAAACATGCCCGCTTCGAGGTAAGCCCCGCCACAAAAGAACTGAAGACCGGCGACCAGGTTGACCTGGTTTTCCGGGCTACCATAGACAAGGACTGGTACTTATACTCCTCTGACATTGACCCTGAGTTAGGGCCCACCCCCACGTCCGTCACCATTGAGCCGCACCCGTCTTTTGAGCTGGTCGGGAAGCTGAAGCCCGTCGGCGCCCAAAAGAAGTTTGACAAAATATGGGATGCCGACATCACCTTCTTTGAACGCGTAGCCACTTTTCGGCAAACTGTTAAGATCCTTCAGAAAAACCCCGTAATAAAGGGGGAAATCGGGTTCCTTACCTGTAGCAATGTCTCCGGCATGTGCGTACCCGGAGATGAGGCTTTCTCCGTCACGTCACTCCGGGTATCCGATGCACCCGCCACCGCTAAACCGGCAGCCGATATTGCCCCTGCAGAACCGGTAGCGCCCCCCATAGCGCAGGCTACTCCTGCACCGGATGCCATTGATACTGCAACAGCCGTTCCACCGGCCGACACGGCAATAGCTCCTGCCCCGGCCGCATCGCAAACGACAGAAACCGCTCAGCCGCTTCCGGCATCAGGCGGTGACTCCGGCTCGCTGTGGGGCTTCGCGCTGGCCGCATTTCTGGCCGGCCTCGCCGCGCTCCTCACGCCCTGCGTATTCCCGGTCATCCCTATGACTGTAAGCTATTTTACCAAGCAAAAAGACGGCCGGAAAAAAGCGCTTCTGTATGGCCTGTTTATTATACTGATCTATACCTTCATCGGCGTTATCGTTTCAAGGATAAACGGCCCGGCCTTCGCCAACTTCCTGAGCACCCACTGGGTACCCAACGTCTTTTTCTTCCTGGTGTTTTTCCTGTTTGCGCTTGCTTTTTTAGGGATGTTCGAGATTGTCCTCCCAAGTTCGCTGGTAAACAGAATTGACGCCAAAGCCGACCAGGGGGGAATTGCCGGCGTATTTTTTATGGCGTTTACCCTTGTGCTGGTCTCGTTCTCATGCACCGGCCCCATCGCAGGCAGTATCCTGGTCGCCTCTGCCGGCGGGCAAATCCTGAAGCCTATCGTTGGAATGGTGGCCTACTCGGCGGCATTCGCCATCCCGTTTACCCTATTTGCGCTATTCCCCGGCTGGCTGAAAAGCCTGCCCAAATCCGGAGGATGGCTCAATACCGTCAAGGTAGTGCTCGGCTTCCTCGAGCTGGCACTGGCACTCAAATTCCTCAGCATAGCCGACCAGGTGTACCACTGGCGCATACTCGACCGCGAAATTTTCCTGGCTTTCTGGATTGTAATCTTTTCCTTCCTGGGTTTTTACCTGCTCGGAAAAATCAGGACACCGCACGATTCCCCGGTTGAAAAAATAAGCGTACCCCGCATTATTCTTTCCGTCATTACCTTCGCCTTCGTTGTTTACATGCTACCCGGGATGTGGGGTGCACCGCTTAAAAAGCTGGCCGGGTACCTGCCGCCGCAAACCACGCTCGACTTTGATCTGAGTCGTAGTGTTTCGTCGGAAGGCGCAGCGGCGACGGGCGAAACCGTCAAGTACGCAGAGCTTTTCAAACTTCCCCATCAACTGCAGGGCTTCTTTGAGCTGGAACAGGCGCTGGCGCATGCCAGGAGGGTTAACAAACCCGTATTTATCGATTTTACCGGCCACGGCTGTGTAAACTGCCGGGAAATGGAGGCCCGGGTATGGAGCCATCCGGACGTGCTGGAGCGACTAAAAAAAGATTTTGTAGTAGTGGCGCTCTATGTCGACGATAAGACCACGCTACCCGAGCAGGAATGGTATACTTCCAATTTTGACCAGCGGGTAAAAAAGACCATCGGCGCCAGAAATGCAGACATACAGATTGTACGATACAACAACAACGCCCAACCTTACTACTGTATCGTTGACCACGACGGGAAACTGCTTGTTCCACCCACCGGTTATGATCTGAGTTCCGGTAATTTTGTCACGTTTCTTGAAAAAGGGAAATCGGCTTTCCATTCACCGCAAAAATGATGCGCCTCGCCGAAATTACGGCTGCAGGCGAAATAAGCCCGTTCTAAAGTGTTAATTTACATTATGCTCAGGAGAAAAGGCGGGCCAGTATCAGCAGGATGACAACCGCAGCAATCAGGATGTGCCATTTGTAGTAAAGCATCCTGATTTTCAAAATCTTCATACGTGAATCAAGCGGCTCTTCATTAACCTGCCCGATCGAGGAACGGATTCTTCCCCAGATCGAATTGACCTCCTCCCCCGAAAGTGCGTTGGGAGAACGCCAGTCGGAGGCGCCACGGACCAATTGGGCTGCAGTCCTGACGGTTTCACGTTTCTCCGGGAATTTTTCAAGCCATTTTTCCCAGAATGCGCGGATAGGCGCATCTTCAGGGACAACCACCCACCTGATGAAGAGGCGTTCCATAGCCAACTCCTCTGCAGAATATTCAGAAAACGGTTTCATCGGTGTTGGTGGTAAGTGCTTCAACTGATTCAAATGAGTAGTGTATCCTGAAATTTTTATAACGCCGGAATATTAGCACGAAAACTAGCGAATTAACTGTTAAAGGGCCGGATAGTATGAATTTACTGATGCAAATTATCAAAGCGCCCGATCCTGCAGCCGCCGCCGGCAAGGGAGGACCAACGGGAGATGCCAGAAGATGGCATAATTCCGGGAACAGATACCCGGGACACTATTGTTGGCAAGAGAGCGTTCTTCTTTCGACCAGAATATCAGTTATGACCAGATTTTTTGCCGGGTTACACGTTATAACGGCATTCATTTGCTGCGCGGCAGTTACGGGTACCGTCCAGGCCCAGAACCGCAAGGCGGAAATTGAAAGCTTCAGGAAAAAACAACAGGCTACCCTGACGGAACTTGAAGATTCGCCCCTGCATCCGGAGGACACGGCTTCGATTACGTACTTCCCCCCCGAAGAAGATTTTGCCGTAATGGCGCGGATAGAATTGTTAAGGGGAGAAAAGCCCTTTGAAATGCCCGCTTTCGATGGCAGTACCAAGACCTTCGTCAGGTACGCGATCCTGCATTTTCAACTCAAAGGCAAACCGCACCGGCTTACCGCATTCAGAAGCGGCTTCGGTGCATTGGCCGCGCTCCAACCCACGTATTTCGTACCCTTCAGGGACGAAACCAATGCTGCAACCACTTATGGCGGCGGTCGCTACATGGACGTAGCTATCCCTCCAGGCGCCGAAAATATCCTGCTGGACTTCAACAAAGCCTACAATCCGTGGTGCGCCTATGCAGACGGCTTTCGTTGCCCCATACCGCCTGCCGAAAACACCATTTCGCAGGCTGTAGAAGCGGGAGAACGAAATTATCGGGGAACACGGCGTTCGCGGAATAGCGCGCAACATTGACCGGGCTGATTTTCACCCGTCTGGCGCTGACGTGTCTGCAGCCATCGGATTGTTTTACCGGACAATTGTATTGTTACTTCTTTTCCACAATGTAAACTGGCCTGCTTTTTTAGAATATTATATCAGTTCATCGGGGGTTTTGCTGTATTAGTTTGCATAAAATCTCCCTATCAGGTGGATTATTAGTTACTTTGTATTGTAGTTATCAAAAAGAAAAATTCACATATGGGCTTAAAAGGTCTTGTTGATTTGTGGAGCCACCGGTATCGTAAGTACTCGCACATTTCAAAAGCCCATCTATATGGGAATCAAGCCATTAATGAATTCCGAAGGTTCAGGAAACGGAATCCCGGGATAAAAATGGTAGCGGTGGTACGGACCGAACATTTCGGGGACATCGTTGCGGTTGAGCCTTTGTCGAGAGAAGTGCGTAACCTTCATCCCGACGCGCATGTCGTTTGGTTTGTCAAGCCGGTTTTCAGAGAACTCGTGGAAGTAAATCCACATATAGACGAAGTATTTCCGGAATTTTGTGTGACACAGCGTGAAGTCATACTGAAATCAGGCGTATTTGACCATGTGTACGAACTTCAGTTCAGGAACAATAACCATTGCCCAACCTGTCAGAAGTTCTACGACAACCCGATTGCGGTAGCGAAAAATATTGACGTATTCAACTATTTTGAATTCGGCAACCTCCTGGAAGTCTTCGCTGAGGTCGGCGACCTGTCCCTCCCGGCAGATCAACAGCCCAGGCTGTATTTACAAGAGTCTCATTTACAAAAGGCGGCATCGCTCGGGCTTCCACAGGGGTATATCGTGGTACACTGCCAGTCTAATTTTGCGCCCAAAGACTGGCCTGCCGAAAACTGGGAAAAACTGGTAAAATGGCTTATTCAGCGTTACCGTTGTACGGTTGTTGAAGTAGGGCTCAAAAGCAATCTCAATGTCGATGACCCGCGGTATGTTAATTTGACCGGCCGGCTTTCGATACTCGAAACCGGGGCGGTAATCCGCGGCGCAGACTTTTTCATCGGCCTCGACAGCGGGCCGGCCCACCTGGCCAACGCCGTGGAAACCTACGGCTTCGTCCTCATGGGAACGTTGGGTAATTTCGAAACTTATAACCCTTATTCAGGAAAATTCGGATCGGGGGAAAATTGTACCATCATACGGGAACCGGGCAAACCCTGCGCCGAGCTCAGCCTTGAGCGCGTAACCCGATCGATACGAGACGTACTGCCGTCTGAAGTAGTGAGCTGACCAATAACATTCCCCATTGAACAAGCATATTATTTACCTCGCGATATGAGCTACAACAGAGAACAAAAACAAGACCGTAAAAACCTCCTTTGGGCTGCCCTCGCCATCCTGGCCCTGCTCAATGTCTTGTTGCTCTATTTTTTTTACCAGGAGCGGAAAGAGAACTCGACGAAAGATTCGGTCATAGCCGCGCGGATGGAAGAGGTATTGACCACCAAAAGCAAACTGGACTCTATTTCGGTGCAACTCGATATCAAGATTGCCCAGATTCAGCAGCTCGGCGGAAGGGTCGATTCGTTGCTCTCTATGAAAGCGCAGCTTGAAAAAGACAAGCAATTGCTGAAAGACCGGAATAGCTTTTCTGTCAGGAAGTATGAGGAAAGGATAAAGGGCTATGAAAGCATGCTGGCTGAAAAAGACCAGGAAATTGCGAGCCTCAGGCAGGAGCTTGGAACGGCAACCGCAAAAAACCAGGAACTATCGGAGCAGATCTCCGGATTGCAGTCTGAAAAAGAAGAGCTAGGCGACCAGATCGACGCGTTCAGCACCAGAACGGTAGAGCTGGAAGAAAAAATCTCGCTGGCCTCCGCCCTGAGGGCCGAAAAGATACAGGTAGCTGCCATATCGGAAAAAGGGAAAGAACGGGAGGGCGGAAGCTACCGGTCGAAACGCATCAACCAGCTGAAAGTGAGTTTTGAACTGGCGGAGAATGCCGTGGCGCAGGCCAACGACAAAGAGATTTACCTCCGGGTGCTCGATCCTGACGGTGCGGTTCTTTCGGATATGGCCACTGGATCGGGCTCATTTGTTTACCACGAGCGGGAGACCATTTACAGCTCCAAACAGAAAGTAGCTTATAAAAACACCCGTACACCGGCGTCTATCATTTACGGTCGCGGTGGGGTGCCGCTAAAAAGCGGCAAGTACGTCGTGGAACTCTACGCCGAAGGTTACAAAATCGGCCAGGGCGACTTCTCGGTCAAGTAAGTCTTTCTCCGGCCCCGGGCCGGAGCCGTTTCCAGAAAAAGCATCCAGGCAACCAACTTTTGAATCAGGAGTCACTTTTTGAAGAGGAAATTACGCTTTTTGCCGATGTCATTCTACCCGTGCCCGTACCCAGGCTCTTCACTTACAGGGTACCGCGGGAAATGTCGGCTGACCTGGTACGCGGTTGCCGGGTAGTCGTACAGTTTGGCAAAAACCGGGTGCTCACTGCCCTGGTGGAGCGTATTCACGACACGCCGCCCACCCATTACACCGCCAAGTACATCCTGGAACTACTGGACCAACAACCGCTTGTTACCAGCTTCCAGATAGCGCTTTTTAAATGGATGGCGGAGTACTATATGTGCGCCGTCGGGGAGGTTTTCAATGTTGCGCTCCCTTCAGGCCTGAAAATTACCAACCAGTCAAAAATTCAGTTCAACCCGGACTTTGACTATCCCGAACTGCTTACACAGGAGGAGAGCTTCCTGATGGAGGAAGTAAAAAGGCACGGTATGCTGACCTACGAGGAGCTGGGACGGCTGGCTGAGCGCAAAAATGTCACGAGCCTGATCAAAAGCCTGATCAGCAAGCGCGCCATAATCATTTTTGAAGAAATCAAGGAAAAATACCAGCCAAAAACCATCGCGAAAATCAGGCTCGCCTCCCCGTACCAGGAAACCGAAAAGCTGGAAGAGCTCGTGAAGTCGATCGAGAAGAACACCAAGCAGCTCGATATTATTTTCCGGTACCTCAGCTATCAGCCGGTATTTAATAACCCCGAACTCAACCTGAAGGGGGTTGAAAAATCCATCTTTACACAATCGGACAGCCTGTCAGCAAGCGCCTTGGCGACCCTGATCCGGAAAGGTATTTTTGAGCAATTTGAAGCCAAAGTCTCCCGCATTGCTGACGCTCCTCCAACTGAGGCGCTGCAGTCGGTTGAGCTTTCTCCCGGCCAGCAAAAGGCTTCGGAACAAATCCACGAATTGTTCAAAGAAAAGTCGGTCGTATTGCTGCACGGCATAACCGGGAGCGGTAAAACCGAAGTTTTTATTGACCTGATCTCAAAAGCACTCAGGAGCGACGTGCAGGTCTTGTACCTGCTTCCTGAAATAGCCCTCACCACCCAGATTGTCTCCCGCCTGCAAAAGGTTTTCGGCAACAAAATGGGCATCTACCATTCGAAATTCTCGGACAATGAACGGGTTGAGGTATGGAAAGGACTGGTCGAAGGGAAATTCCAGTTTGTGATCGGCGTCAGGTCGGCCATTTTCCTGCCCTTCGACAACCTCGGCCTCATTATTGTGGACGAAGAGCACGAAAGCTCCTACAAACAGTATGACCCGGCTCCGCGGTACCACGCCCGCGATGTTGCCGTAATGCTGGGTTTCATGCACAAGGCAAAAGTGCTGCTCGGCTCTGCAACGCCCTCACTGGAGAGCTATTACAACGCCCGGAGCGGGCAGTATGGCCTGGTGACCATGACCGAGCGCTACGGCGCTGCAACCCTGCCCGACTTTGTGCTGATTGACATGAAGCAGGAAAAGAAAAAAGGGAACGTGAAGGAAGAGTTCTCAACTATCCTGCTGGACTCGATCAAAAAAAATATCCAAAACGGTGAGCAGTCCATCCTTTTCCAGAACCGGCGGGGCTATGCGCCCTGGCTGCAATGCGAGGACTGTGACTGGATTTCGGCCTGCCAGAATTGCGATGTTACGCTTACCTACCACATGCGGGAAGCGGAGCTTCGGTGCCATTACTGCGGTCACCGTGAAGCGGTTCCGCGCACCTGCCCGCATTGCGGGTCGGCACGGGTGAGAACGATGGGTTACGGCACCGAAAAAATAGAAAGTCAGTTGGAAATTCTGGTCCCCGAAGTACGGGTGCAGCGGATGGACCTGGACACTACGCGTTCGAAAAACGCCTATTCGACCATTATCCGGAATTTTGAAGAAAACAATGTCGACGTCCTGGTGGGTACGCAGATGGTTACCAAAGGCCTTGATTTCGACAATGTAAGCATGGTAGGTGTTTTCGACGTAGACCGCCTGATCAATTTCCCTGAATTCAGGGCGACGGAACGCGCGTTCCAACTAATGACGCAAGTGAGCGGAAGGGCGGGCAGACGGGCAAAAACCAAGGGGAAAGTGCTCATTCAGACTTCCAACCCGGGGCAGGAAATTTTACAGTGGATCATCGCGGGTGACTACAATGCGATGTACCAGACGGAAATAGCTGAGCGGGCCGGCTTCGGTTATCCGCCTTTTACCCGGCTTATCAAACTGACCGTCAAGCACGAAGACCTGGATACAGCGCTGCAAGCCGCGAAGATTCTGGCCGCCGGGCTCACCGAACAACTCGGAAAGACACGCGTCCTGGGGCCGGAAGCCCCGCTGGTCAACCGGGTCCGGAATCGCTTTTTGTTGGATATACTTATTAAACTTGAGCGGGAAAAGGTTAATTTTAGGGCTGTAAAATCCCTGATACAGGAAAGAGTGAACGAAATACTGGCTGACAAGACCAGGAAACACCTTCAGATTGTGATAGATGTGGATCCGGCTTAGCCAGAGAGGGGTAAATAAGCAGAGATTTTTGTCCGCCTTTTCAAACTACCATCCCAGTAAATAGCATCCAATTTATTCTCATGACACTCAAAAAAACTAAAATTGTTGCCACCGTCGGGCCGGCTTCCGAGTCCCTGGAAACCCTCGTGGCTTTGGCAAAAGCAGGTGTAAACGTTTTTAGGCTAAACTTCTCGCACGGCTCCCACGCCGAACATCTTGAAAGAATCAAAAGAATACGCCAGATTAATGAAACACACGGTTTCAACCTATGCATCCTGCAGGACTTGCAGGGACCGAAAATCAGGATCGGGAATGTAGAAGAAAAGTCGGGCGTATTGATCCAGCCCGGCCAGAAGCTGACCTTCACCAATGAAAACGTAGTTGGCACTTCCGAGCGCGTGAGTACTCCCTATGACGGTATGTACAACGACGTAAAGGTCGGCGAAAGAATCCTGCTGGACGACGGCAAGCTGGAGGTAAAAGTGACAGAAATTGTCGGCTCCGAAGTTATCACTGAGGTGGTATATGGTGGTTACCTGAAATCAAAGAAAGGCGTAAACCTGCCCAACACCTTGGTCTCCATGCCTTCTGTAACCACCAAAGACTACCAGGACCTCGAGTTCGGACTTGAGAACGATGTCGAATGGATTGCGCTTTCATTTGTGCGTAAAGCCTCTGACATCGAAGCGGTTCGCGAATACATTAACGCCAAAGGCAAAACTACCCGGATTGTAGCCAAGATTGAAAAGCCCGAGGCGGTTGAAAATATTGACAGCATTATTGCCGCTACCGATGCGATCATGGTAGCCCGCGGCGACCTTGGCGTGGAGCTTCCGGCCGAAGATGTGCCGATGATCCAGAAAATGCTGGTCGAAAAATGTAACCGCGTAGGGAAGCCGGTCATCGTAGCAACTCAAATGCTCGAAAGTATGATCGAAAATCCGAGGCCGACCCGGGCAGAAATCAATGATGTGGCCAACGCGGTCCTTGACGGTACGGATGCCGTCATGCTGAGCGCGGAAACTGCTTCCGGCGACTACCCCGTCCTGGCGGTTCAAAACATGACCCGTACCATTGAAAGAATCGAAGAACAATCAAACTCGCTTTATTTCAAGTACCATGCGCAGGTTAACGAAGACCCGAACGCCCCGGACCTACTTTACGATAACGTAGTAATGAGCGCATGCCGCCTGGCCCGGGATACCAAGGCTAAGGCGTTGATCGGGATTACGAATTCCGGTTACACAGCCACGAGGCTCTCTCACCACCGCCCCAAAGCTCATCTCTTTATATTTACGTCGAACAGAACTCTCATGAATACGCTCGGCCTGTATTGGGGGACGCGGGTTTTCTATTATGAGACCGAAGAAAATATCTCGACCGACGAAACGATAGACGCGATTAAGCGATTCCTGGTAGACCGCGGTGAGCTTGTAGAAGGCGATGTGTTTATTAATACTTTGAGCATGCCTATATCCAAGGTACGTAAAACCAATGCTTTAAAATTGAGTATTGTGTAACCATACTTCCTCCCGTAAACAAAAACGCCGGCCTGCTGCCGGTGTTTTTGTTTACGGGGTGCATAAAAAATACCACCGGCTGCATTCGCTATAATAACGGGAGATTCAGAACGAAGCCCCGGTGATACTCACCATTATAGACAAAATTTTCTAAAAAAAATTCAGTAAGATTCGTTCCTGACCGGCTTAATGGTTTTAACAACACAGACAGTTCTTCGCCTGAAACCTATACAGCACCAGGGGCATATTTTTCTCACCTAATCAGAATATCAACCAAAACTGCCAGGCAGATGTTAAAAGATAAATGCAATTTGCTTCTCGTATCGCTCGGATTGATGCTTCCTTTCTCGGGAACCGCGCAAAAAGTAACGCCTTCAAAGGAGGACATCACCAGTCTTACTGCACTTTGGAAGGGAGAAAGATCTCCGGACGGGCGTCCGCGGGTATCCGACGAACTGCTGGAGCGGCTCCGGAATATCTCCCTGGAAGAAGCCTGGGGGGTTCTCCGCAATAAAGGCTACCACAACCAATACGAAGGGAATTGGACCATTATACACCCGGACAGCGCCATGAGCGGCAGAGTAGTTACCGCTCAATACATGCCCATGCGGCCCGACTATCATGACATGATCAAGGAGGCCGGGAAAAAAGACGGGCGCGGCCAGGCCGGGTTCACCAATTCCTGGCCGATCGAAGTATTGAAAGACGGCGATGTCTACGTAGCTGACGGCTATCAAAAAGTTGTTGACGGAACGCTTATCGGCGACAACCTGGGAAACTCGATTTATGCGAAATCAAAACGGGGCGTGATCTTCTATGGCGGTGTCAGGGATGTTGCCGGCCTTACCCGCATAGAAGGGTTCAACGCCTGGCACAAGGGAGAGGACCCCTCTTTTATCAAAGACATGATGCTGGCCGGTATCAATGTCCCGATCCGCATCGGGCGTGCAACCGTGCTGCCCGGAGACGCCGTCCTCGCTAAAAAAGGCGGCGTAGTGTTCATCCCCGCGCACCTGCTGTCGGAAGTGGTGATCACCTCGGAAATTACAGCGCTCCGCGATGAATTCGGCATCAAACGGCTGAAGGAAGGCAGGTACTCGCCCGGCGATATCGACAGCCAGTGGAGTGAAGCCATCCGGAAGGACTTCCTGGATTGGCTGAACAAATACCCCGGAAAACTCCCGATGTCCAAAAAAGAGCTGGACGACTACCTCAAAGAACGCAATTATTGAGCTGCAGATCGGGGGCCGATCCGCTGAACAGTAACAGGCGATCCTCACCCTTGTCTGACCCCTTGTATCGCTCGTTTATATCTTCAGTATTTACTAACAACCTTTAATTTCTGCAGAATGAAAAGTATACTGACTCAGATTATAGAACAAAACAGGGAAGTCGAACGGCAGGAAAGGGCTGAGGCGGAATCGCAGATCGGCGATCCTTCAACGAAAAACGACCGGCGGAATTTCCTGAAAAGAGGCCTGGCGGGAGGGATCGCGCTCGGCGGCTTTATGGCAATGTCCGTGGAAGATACCGTGGCGCAGGCTACTTCCAAAGTAAGCCGCGCCTCCAAACCGTCGGAGCTAAAAATAACGGACCTCCGCTACTGCATTGTACAGAATGTGGGACGGACGCCCATCATCCGTATCGATACCAACCAGGGGATTTATGGCCTGGGCGAAGTACGCGACGGGGCGGACGAGCGGTACGCGCTTATGCTTAAAAGCAGGCTGCTGGGGCAGAATCCCTGTAATGTGGAGCAAATGTTCAAGGTCATCAAACAGTTCGGGCATCATGCGCGCCAGGCAGGCGGGGTTTGCGCGGTAGAGATGGCATTGTGGGATTTATGCGGGAAAGCCTATGGCGTTCCGTGCTGGCAGCTCCTGGGCGGCCGCTACCGCGATAAAGTAAGGCTTTACGCCGACACGCCCGAATTCAAAGATCTGAGCACTTTCCAGGAGCGGATAAAATACAGGACCGTCACCCAGGGTTATTCCTGGCTGAAAATGGATGTATCCATTGGCCTGCTGCGTAACATGCCTGACGGATTGGTGAACAACGAATTCTGGGGCGGTGCATACTCCCAATGGGGCGGGGACTGGCATTCCTACGCGAATACCAAACATCCCTTTACTGGCGTCCAAATCACTGAAAAAGGCATAGAATATATGGCGGGCGTGGTAGAATCGGTCAGAAAAGTGGTCGGCTACCAGATTCCGATAGCCACCGATCACTACGGGCATTTTGATCTCAACAATAACATCCGGCTCGGAAAAGCGCTTGACAAATTCCGACTGGCATGGTTTGAAGACATGGTCCCGTGGGAATACACCGATCAGTGGCGCCAGATTACAGAAGCCCTGGATACCCCTACCCTTACCGGCGAGGATATTTACCTGAAACAAGGATTCAAACCCCTGATCGATGCCCATGCAGTAGACATCGTCCACCCGGATCTCGCCTCTTCAGGCGGATTGCTGGAAACCAAGCGAATCGGGGACTATGCCGAAGAAAACGGGATTGCAATGGCCATGCACTTTGCCGGGACCCCGGTCAGTTTTATGGCCAACGTACATTGTGCGGCGGCTACTCAGAATTTTCTCGCGCTGGAGCATCACTCCGTAGACGTAGACTGGTGGGAAAGCCTGGTAAAAACCACCGATGGCCGTAAGCTTATCGAAAAAGGCTACGGTGTTGTCCCCCTGAGCGCTCCCGGGTTGGGAATCGAATTGAACGATGAGGTGGTGAAACAACACCTGCACCCCAAGGACAAAAGCTATTTTGCTCCTACCACGGAGTGGGACGATGTACGTTCTCACGACCGGTTGTGGAGCTAAAGTGGAGTAAACCGGGAATTCTATAGGATGACCATCCGGACGGTATTATCCGGATGGTCATCCCGACCGCAGTGGAGGGATCTCCCGCTCCCAGTACCCAATCCCTTTTAGAGGACTTTTTTAGCAACAGGACATCCTTCGACTCCACTGCGTTCCGCTACCATTGACAACAACAAGTTTGGAGCCGCACCAACCGGAGGGTCGTCCCGACCGCAGTGGAGGGATCTCCCGCTCCCTGCACTCAATCCCTTTCAGAGGACTTTTTTATAGCAACAGGAGATCCTTCAGTTCCACTGCGTTCCATTCAGGATGACCATCCGGCAGATGCGCTACAGGATGACCGTCCGGGTGGTAGCCTCCGGCTACCATTGGCTACCATTGACAACATCTATTTGTAATCTCCGCTACAAGGCGTTTTCGCAAAAACTTCTTTCTCGAAATGACAGGCCCTTGCAGGCTATTCCTCCGTTCTGAAACTTTTGGTGATCCAGCCTCCGCCGATTACATCGTCGCCTTCATAAAAAACAGCGGCCTGTCCCGGCGCGATTCCGCTCACTGCATCATGGAAATTCACCGTAATTTTATCGGGACCTTCCTGTAAGAGAGTGGCAGGCGCACCTTCGTGCTTGTATCTCACTTTCGTTACAGAGTCAATCGTTCCTTCTATTGCCGGGTATTTCTGAAGGTTGAGCCGCTGGACAACCATACCGTCTTTATAGAGATCGGGCATGTCACCCAGCACTACCTCGTTGGTCTCTTTTCTTATCTCGGTTACGAAGACCGGCCTGCCAAGTGCTATTCCCAGTCCTTTACGCTGACCGATTGTATAAAACGGGTATCCCTCGTGCTTTCCAAGTACTTTCCCGTCTGTAGATATAAAATTTCCGCCGGCGACTTCAGCCTCCAGAGTCGGGATTCTTCGTTTGAGGAAGCCGCGGTAATCGTTATCAGGCACAAAGCAGATTTCGTAGCTTTCTGATTTGTTCACCAATTCCACAAAACCACGTTCTCCGGCCATCTCCCTGATCTCTGTTTTCCTGAGGTGCCCGAGGGGCAGCTTGGTACGTTGCAGACTTTCCTGGGAAATCCCCCACAGGACATAGCTTTGGTCTTTTGTCGAATCAATTCCCTTGGAAATTACATGCCGACCATTTTCCTGCCTGATATTGGCATAATGACCGGTAGCAATAAACTCGCAGTCCAGGCGATCGGCCCGGCGCAAAAGGGCGTCCCACTTGATATGCGTGTTGCACAACACACAAGGATTCGGCGTTCTGCCCTCCAGGTACTCTCCGGTAAAATGATCGATTACATAATCCCCGAATTCGTTCCGGATGTCGAGAATATAATGCGGGAACCCCAATTGAACAGCGATGTTCCGCGCGTCATTGATGGAGTCGAGGGAACAGCACCCGGTTTCTTTTTTTGTGCCGCCGCTACCGGCATAGTCCCATGTTTTCATGGTCATGCCGATCACTTCGTACCCTTCTTCGTGTAACATTACAGCCGCAAGCGAGCTGTCGATTCCGCCACTCATGGCGACAAGGATTCTTCCGTTTTTACTCATGGATCAATCTGCGAAGGTTCAAGGCCTTCCGACTTTTTATAGATTAAAAATACACCTGCTCCGATTTGAAAATTCAGAATCAGGGCAGGTGCGTCCCCTAAAAGGGAATATTTACGGTAACAAAATAACCGGTTGTTAAGTTCTCCTTACAACTTCGGCCCGACGGAATCATATACCACCACTCTTTCCCAGAGATAAGCGTAGTCCTCTACAAATTTCACATGCGTCGGATGCGTCTGGTAGGTAGCTTCCTCTTCGCCATTGTTGAATACCAGCAACCAGGATATGGCATAGCTTCTGTCAATAACGGGACGGGTGGTGTCGGCCGGGTAGCCGATGTGAGCCGTAATATAACCGGGAATATCAATCAACGTATTCAAGCCCTCCACCAACTTATTTTTGTCGGCTTCACTGCCGGGATTTTTCATCCAGAAAAATACATGATGTACAAAAAGCCCGGGTTTAGATGATTCTGCCATATCGCTGTCTGAAAATAATTACTTGTAAAAAAAACTATTTCTTTTCCGGGAACGGGATGACCAGTTTTTCTCCCCGCTCGGCGAAATTTTTGTTCTTGTTGTTGGCCCGCATAATCAGATCTACGCTTACGCCGTATTTCTTCCCAACCACCCTCAAAATATCGCCGGGACCTACCGTATGGACGGCCTGTACCCTGACATTGACCTTCTGTCCCGACTTGAGCCCCCCTTCCTTTATAGAGGGATTCAGGGACTTCAAGGTTTGTTGGGTCAGGTTATAGCGGGTAGCTATACTACTAATGGTTTCACCCGAAGCAGCGGTATGCACATAGGACTTCCCGTCTGTTGATTGCGCAGCGGGAGCCGCCGAAGCCTCACTTTTCTCCTCCTTTTTAGGTTCGGATTTGGCTTCCTGCCCGGCCGAACCAGGCACAGGAGCCGGTCCTGAGGCATTGGCATCGATCTGTGAAGGCTGATCGTAGGCCTCCAGGGAAACCACTTCCTGTTTTCCGTCGGTATTGGTTACTTCGTTGGTATCACCCGGATCGTCAGTGAGGTAATCATAGCCCACAAACAGTAGCGCAACAACCAACGCCGTCAATATAAACAGCGTAATTACCGGGAGCTTAGACTTCTCGACCGGGCGAACATTGCGTTTTTTTTGTCTATCGTCTTCCATAATAGCCTGATTCTATATCTGATCAAAACCCTTGCAATTAAATGGATTTTTTCAAATCTCTGTTCATTTCTACCACCTTCTCTTTCAGAGACTCCTTGTAGTCGGCCAGCCTTGCGGCGACCTCGTCGTTGGAAGCACCTATTATCTGCGCAGCCAATATACCGGCATTCTTCGCACCGTTGAGTGCCACGGTAGCTACCGGAACGCCGCCCGGCATCTGCAGGATAGAAAGCACGGAATCCCACCCGTCAATTGAATTGCTCGACAGAATCGGTACGCCGATAACGGGCAACGTGGTCAGAGAAGCGACCATTCCGGGCAGGTGAGCGGCTCCGCCCGCGCCTGCAATAATGACTTTCAGACCACGCTCACGCGCAGACCGGCCGTATTCCACCATTCTCTCCGGCGTCCGATGCGCCGATACCACTTCAATCTCAAAAGCAATGCCCAACTCTTCCAATGCATCTCCGGCCTCTTTCATGATCCTCAGATCAGAAAGGCTTCCCATAATGATCCCTACCATTATTAGCTAGTTTATACGATCTGATTTATTTCTCTATGCAGGTGCACCGATCAGCTGATCACCCGGATATTTGATTTCACAAAATCCACCTTTTCGGTAAGCAGCTCCAGATTTTCGCTCATCACCGTCACGTGGCCCATTTTACGGAATGGCTTTGTAATCTTTTTACCATACAAAAAGGGGAATACCGCCTTTTCCGCCAGGAGCTTTTCTATTCCTTCGTAACGGGCGGGACCTTCAAACCCGGGCTCTCCCAGCAAATTAACCATAGCCGCCGGCGAAAACGAGCTGGTATCACCGAGAGGAAGGTCGAGGATTGCCCGCCAATGCTGCTCGTACTGCGAGGTAACATTGGCTCGTATCGTATGGTGCCCGCTGTTGTGCGGCCGTGGCGCCACTTCGTTGACCAGCACATCACCCTCTTTTGTGAGAAACATTTCTACCGCAAGCAGGCCTGTTATACCCAGTGCTTCTGCTACCTCAACAGCCAGCGTAACGGCCTTGTCTTCTACTTCCCGCGTGACAGATGCAGGTGCGAACAGGTATTCCACCAGGTGTTTTTCGGGGTGAAATGCCATTTCCACAACCGGGAAAGTCCTGACTTCACCGCCGGGCCTCCGGGCGACGATAACCGCCAGCTCCTTTTCAAACGGAATGGCTTTTTCCAACACGCCAGGCGCATCGAACGCCGATTCGAAATCGTCGGCAGTTGCAATTTTCCTCACGCCCTGGCCATCGTACCCGTCTTTTCCCAGTTTATGAAATGCAGGCAGCATAGCCGCGTTTGAGCGGACGTCCGCCCTGCTGTCGGTCAGCACAAATGGAGCCGTCGCAATCCCGTGATCCTGGTAGAACTGCTTTTGAACCCGTTTGTCCTGTATAATACGGAGGACAGACGGTTGCGGATATACTTGTTTCCCTTCTTTCTCCAGCGCCTCGAGCGCATCTATATTGACCTTTTCAATCTCGACGGTAATCAGGTCGAGGCCTTTACCGAAGGCATATACGGTATCAAAATCCTGGATGGAGCCCTGTTGAAAGTGAGGCGCCAGTTTACTGCAGGGGGCATCCGGATCTCCGTCCAGAACGCTGATGTCCAGATTCCAGTCCACTGAAGCCTGCAACAACATCAATCCCAACTGCCCGCCGCCCAGGATACCTATTTTCGTAGAAAGCATGAAGTACTTATATGTTCTATTTCTCTGCAAAAATCGGCTAAAAAGCGGAGAAGAAAAAAATATACCTTCAAATCGAGATTTGGTACTGAAGCACCACCGCGCTTTTGCGCCCCTTCTTTTGCAGCGACGGCCCGTCACCAGCCTCATTGGCAAAATAGGGCCTGCTTTCATAATTGAGGCTCCACTTGCCTTTGTGACCATTGACAAGCCAGTTGAGCCCGGCATTCCAGACGTTCATTCTGCCGCTTATCCGGTCGTAATCGGCGCTTTGCCAGGAAACATAAGGCATCAGCGTGCCCTGGCTTCCCAGCAGGTCATCCCGGAATTTATAACCTGCCTGAGTATACACTACGCTTCCGTTTCCGAACATCGGGAAGGCATTGCCGTGGGTACCGCCCGCACCTGCAAGCGGCTTACCGGTTCCGGTTGCGGGGTTCATGATCCCGTTAAAGCGAAGATATCCTTTACCGTAGGAAGTGCCATAATATCCAAAATAGGCCGATAAAGCTGCCCCGTTACTCTCCCGGATCGGTTTATCCAAAAACGCAGCTACCGACCACAGCAACATATCATGATAAACTGTGTCCGCGCCTGCTTTCCGCCAGGTGGCATTCTTTTGGCTGATTACGCCGGCTTCCAGGTTCAGCACCCGCCGCTTTCCCAGGTAAGTCCCCGTCATGTATCCAGGCGTGGTATTGTCTTCCGTGTCCCAGAAATTATAAATCAGCATACCTTGAAAAGATTTGGCGAGGCGACTGCTCGTAAAAACCGAATGTTCGCTTATCCCCGCCGTAGCCGCGCCGTTGGTTTCTATCGGGAACATGTCGGCCACGCCCACCCGGTAGTTGAATTTACCCACCTGACCGCGGGAGTAAATACTTAATTTCCTGTCGAACTGATCGATCTGATCCACTGTTGCCTGCGCAAAAACCGGCACGTCCGTAGTCATAATAGAACCTACACTGGGTTGACTGAACCTTGATAGCCCGTTGACTACCGTCAGCCCGCCTCCGATCCTAACGAATTGCTCCCCTCTCCGCCACAAGTCATATTCACCGACCGCATCGTGAAAAAAAGCCGCAATTTTCCGGTTCTGGGTAATTCCGGCCGGCGCATTGGCCTGGTAGGCGGCTGTCCGGTTAAAATTGTTCATCCCGAATTGCATGTAAAGAAAGACCCGGTCGGTAACCTGTCCGTACATCTGGATGCGGGTTCTTCTTAGTCCGAAATCCAGTGTCTGATTTTTGGGATTTCCGAATACAGTAGTGCCCGGATTGCTTTCGTTGAGCCGCACCCACGTTTGGTTAAGAAACACGAATCTGAAATACTGGCTTCCCGATTCGTTCAGATTAATGCGGAGATCTTTGTTGAAAAAAGACTTTGCCGGGATTTCGTCCGGAACATTTTTTGCTGCCGTCTGGGAAAATAAAAAGAATGGCAGGCACAGCATCCCTGTTGTGAGCAAATATTTCATAGGGTAAAGAGATGTCGGAAATCAGAAATCGGCTGCGCTGCATTAGCCGCGTCGTGTAAGCCGCTCGCTACACTGATTCCCGTTCACACGCTTCAGCTTTCCGATCCCTGATTTCCGATTTCCGATCTCAGACAGCTGACGCTTACAATTATTTTTCCGGCGTATACAAGGCTATAAGGGCCTTCGTTTGCACAAAAAAACAATTTATGTCGGAAAAAACATTGCAAAACATTAAAAAAACAAGGGATATTGTACTTAGTAAAGAAAGACGAACTTAAAAGCCCGTATGCTAAAACCCGTTGCGTCCCAGCCTTCAATTTTCCCGTTTGGCTTAAGAATCGACGAACCCGTGGCCACCGTCACCGATCTGGCGGTAGCGCTGGTTTGCGGTTATGCCTATGTACAAATGGGGCGGAAATACCTGCATTCCCGCGCGCAGGTACATTTCAGGAACTACTTCCTCCTGGTCGCAGTCGCTACCACACTGGGCGGGTTGATCGGGCACGGCTTTTTGTACGCGTTCAGCTTCGCCTGGAAACTTCCGGGCTGGCTGGTCGGCATCGTGTCCGTATCGCTCGTTGAACGTGCAGCCATTTCGCATGCGCGGGGCCTGATCCGGCCCGGAATAGCACGCTTTTTCCTGGCGCTCAATATTGTCGAAATGGTTGCCATTCTGGTTATTACCATAGCAACCCTCGATTTCAGGTGGGTGGAATACCACAACGCCTACGGATTGATAGTCAATGTGGTCGGGTTTCACGGGTATGTCTTTTACAGAACCCGCGACAGGGGCAGTCTTATTGTGTTGGGCGCAGTCGTCATCACCGCTGTAGCATCGGTGGTTTTCACACGGCACATTTCCTTACATCAGTGGTTTAATTATATCGACCTGAGCCATGTTCTTTTGGCAATAGCCGCCTATATTATGTACCTGGGCGCAATCAGACTCGGTCGTCACGAGAAATCATTACAGCCGAACTCTCCTGCGCAAACCGAAGCGCACGGCCGGTCATAAAGCCCCCTGAAAACAGCTCGTGCTATTTTCCGCGCTGCCACCTGGCTGCAGCGGCTTGCGCATAAGAAAGGAATCCGGCTGCCGCCCGCTCGTAAGAAGCATCACCTTTCGAGACCCCGTTTTCGTCCAACACGTCCTGGGTATACTGGGACTCGAAAATTTTTGGCGAAATAACCGAATCGCCGTTCAGGACATTAATAATTTTACCCAGCATGGTACTCATTTCAATACAGGGCAATCGGCCGCCTTTGCCATTTGACACCCCGGCAAAAGCAAAAACCCGGTCGTTAAACAAAGTATGAAAATGCCTGCTTCCCAGTTGGTGGTAAGCATTGATCAGCTCGCCGCCGGTCATCCAATTATATTCCGGGACAACAAACACCACCAATTCCGCCTGTGCCCAGGTGGTGATCAGTCGTTGCTGAAATACGGTAAGGTTCGATGGGTCCAAATCTCCCCTGCCGACGAGGGGAATGTCCGCATCTTCGAAGTCCACCAGCGACACCTCGTTTCCATCGACATCGGCGGCGATACCCGACAGGAATTTCGCCACCTTCAGGGAATTGCTTCCTTTCCTTGGAGAAGTACAAATGACTGCAATTTTCATTTTTCTGCTTTTTAGGTTTCCGAACGTCTTACCAGATCCGCTAAAGTTTCAATCCAGATCGGCTTGTCGTTCAGGCTCGGTACGAGGTCCCAGCGCTCGCCGCCGTTTTCGAGGAACAATTCTTTATACTCCTCTCCTACTTCCTCGGTAGTTTCCAGGCAATCCGCTACAAATGCCGGGGAAAATGCGAGAACGGACTTCACGCCATTCTTTGCAAGCGCTTTGACAACATCCTCGGTGTAGGGCTGAATCCACGGGTCTTTTCCCAACCGCGACTGAAAGCAGGTGGTCACGCTTTCTTCCTTCAAATTCAGCTCCCTCACCAGTGCCCGGGTAGTGGCATAGCTTTGCGCCAGGTAACAATGCTGGTTTTCTGCGGTGATGGCCTTCCTGCATCCGGCTTTTTCGCAGTCGTGCCCGCCGACATAGGCTTTTGTCAACTGTCTTTCCGGCAGGCCGTGGTAACTGAATACAAAGTGCTCGTAGCGGTCGCGGGTCAGAAAGGGCTGCGCCGAATCCGCGAAGCCCCGGATCACTCCCGGGTGGTCGTAGAAGCTGTTAACGAACCTGATATCCGGTATAATCTGCCATTGGTTGACTATCCGCATTACCTCTTCGTGTACGGACCCCGTAGTCGCCGAGGCATACTGCGGGAAAAAGGGGATCACTATGATACGGCCAATATCAGCGCGCCCGGCGAAAGCCGATAATGCGCTCTCGATAGAAGGGTTCTGATAACGCATTCCCAGCTTTACCACGTATTGCCCGCCTAGCTTTTCCTGTAACAATTTTTCAACCGCCAGGCCGTATACTTTCAGCGGTGAGCCTTCGGCAAGCCACACTTTCTTGTATACCGCAGCGGATTTGGGAGCCCGGAACGGCGCGATGATACAATTCACCAGAAACCACCGCGACAAAAAGGGGATATCGATTACCCGACGGTCCATCAGGAATTGCCGCAGGTATTTGCGGACGTCGGGGACGCTTGTCGAATCCGGGGTCCCGAGGTTTACCAGTAATACGCCCGTTTTGCCTAATATGCCTGAGTTCATTGATTCGGATCTAAACTTGAAGAACATTTGGAATAAACTTTCGACCTTAAACTGCCAAAAGCCGCCATATCCCGGTAATAAAAAACAAAACCAGCCCGACCGGCGTCAGGACCTTCCAGCCGAGATAAATCAGCTGGTCCACGCGCAACCTCGGCAAGGTCCACCGGGCCCACATTTGGACGATCACGGCAAGGAGTGCTTTCAGAAGCAGCCAGCCTATACCGGTTACATAGCCCGCCAACGTGCCGGGTGTTCCGCTGGTCCAATCGGCCAGTTTCAGCGGCCCGATATTCGGAAGCGGAGTGTTCCAGCTTCCCAAAAACAAAATTGCCCCCAGAAGCGATACCAGCAACATCATACCGTATTCCGCCAGCATTAAAACTGCATAGCGCATACCGGAATATTCCGTCTGAAAACCGCCTACCAATTCCGATTCACCTTCCGGGATATCAAATGGTGCGCGGTTACATTCCGCAAGGGAGGCGATGAAAAATACGATATACGCCAGGAAAAGAAATGGGCTTCTGAAGATATTCCAGGTCAGGAAACCACCTACTTCCGTGACGTCTATTCCAAGATCCTTAACCCCGAACAGGTAGTTAGGCTCGGCGGTATAAATTCCCTGCATGAAACTGATGGCCTGCAAATCAAGCGACTGGCAAAACATGACGACACATAAAACCGACAGCGTCATCGGGATTTCATAGGAGATCATCTGCGAAACCGCGCGGATGGCGCCTATTAACGAGTACTTGTTGTTTGACCCCCAGCCCGCCATCAATATCCCGAGCACGTCGACTGCTATAATCGTCAGAAGGAAGAAGACACCGACTGACGCGGTAGAGCCGCGCAGATCAGGCGCCAGGGGCAATACCGCAAACCCGGCGAAAACCGAACAGAAAATAACAAAAGGAGCGAGTAAAAAAAGCTTTCTATCGGCTGCTTTCGGGACGATGTCCTCTTTTAAAATCAGCTTGATTAAATCGGCGAACAATTGCAGCAGCCCCCATTTCCCGACTTCCATAGGACCCATCCGGTCCTGGATAAAAGCAGAAACTTTTCTCTCCAGGTAAACACCCACAATTACAAATGCGGGCACCATGACAGCGAAAACGAATAATGTATAAGGCACTTCTTAAGAAGCTTTGCAGGGATTCAATTACCCAGGCAAAAGTACCGAAAATGTAGCACATGCGACCGAAAATATAGCATATGCTTCGAAAATATAACAGATATCGGCTATATGGCCGGAAAATCTGTCAAAAGTCCCCGCGACCTACAACACCGACTCTACCAACCCCGGCACCAGGCCAAAAAGCAACGTAGCGACAGTAGCCCCAATCAGCAGTATTTTAAAGAACGGCGCTACACGGATCTTCCCGGTTTCTCCTTCTCTCATATAAACCGCGATAATCACACGGAAGTAGTAAAACAACCCCACTACGGCCATCAGGATAGCAAACACCAGCAACCACACCATACCACGCTCTGCGGCTGTACTGAATACTAGGAACTTGCCCCAGAAACCCGCGGTAAGCGGTATCCCGGAAAGTGATAACATAGAGACGGTCAATACAAAAGCCAGCAATGGGTTCTTCTCGGCCAGCCCATTGAAGATTTCAAATGATTCATTCGGCTGTCCGTCCTCTGTAAGCGGATATACTTTTGACACCAGGATCAGTACTCCGAAAGCGGTAATGGTAGCCAGCGAATAAGCGAGCGAATAGAACACGATGGCGGTCGACGATTTCTCGGTAAGCGCAGTAAGTGCAATCAACAGGTAGCCGGCATGCGAAATACTTGAATAGGCCATCATGCGCTTGAAACTCTTCTGAGAGGCGGCAGTAATATTACCGGTCAACAGGGTCAGTACGGTAATTACCGCAAGCACACCCCACCATTCGCCCTGAATTGATGCGAACGACTCGGAAAGAAGACGGTAAATCGCAACAACTCCGGCCGTTTTAACGACCGTAGACATAAACGCCGTAAAAATAGTCGGTGACCCCTCGTAAACATCCGGAGTCCAGAAATGGAAAGGAGCTGCGGAGACCTTGAACAACATGCCGATAAGCAAAAGAAACAAACCGGCATAGAACAACGGAGTCTGGCCGCCGTTGGCAGAAGCGTAGCTTTTGAAACCCGACAGCTCGAATGAACCCGTCGCACCGTAAAGCAGGGCTATGCCAAAAAGCAGGATACCTGAGGCGAAAGCGCCCATCAAAAAATACTTCAGGGCAGCTTCGTTGGAACGCAGGTTTCTCTTCTCACTACCTGCCAGCACGTACATCGCAATTGAAAGGATTTCAAGGCCGATAAAGAACATAATCATGTTCTCGAAGCCGATCATCACGAGCGCACCAACGAGCGAAAAAATCATCAATGCAAAATACTCGGCCGGCTGCGCTTCTTCGTCATCCAGGAACCCGCCGCTCATAGCCATCACCATAAAGGCCGAAAGCAGGGTAATAAAACCGAATGCTATGGTCACATTATTGACCCGCAGCATATCGAAGAAATAAAGCAGCTGTCCTTCACCCCAATCCACCAGGCCGCTCAGGAAAGCGACAATCACAAACAACAATGCCGACGGCAATAGCAAATTCTTTGACTTGGACAGTCCAACGAACAAAGTGGCCATGCCGAAAACGGACAATAAAATAATTGGATACATATTCTATTTGCTGTTGACAGTACCCTGTCTTCTTTATTTCTTTTATTTAACCAACCGGCGGGCACAGTAAGTGCAGCCGGCATATTTTTCTTAATGAGTTGCGACCACCTGGAGGATGTGGTTCACAGCAGGCTCGGTAATTTTCAGGAAGAAATTAGGATAAACACCTATCCAGATCACCATTACCACAAGTGGCAATAAAACCGCCTTTTCTGTTGCATCCAGGTCTGAAAAACCCGTTGTGAGCTCGCTTTGCTGCCCGAACATGGATTTCTGGAAAAGCCTCAGCATGTATACCGCCCCAAGGATAATACTGAGTCCGGCAACCGCTCCAATCCAGTTGTTGTACTGAAATACACCCGACAGCAAGAGAAATTCTCCGACAAACCCGTTGGTAAGCGGCAATGCCACGCTACCCAAGAGAATAACCAGGAACGCTACCGATAACTGAGGCGCGCGTTGCGTGATGCCTCCAAGCTCGCTGAGGTAGCGGGAACCGGCCCGGGTAAATATAATTTCAATAACAAAGAACAGGCCTACAACGTTGATCCCGTGAGCAAGCGACTGGATAAGCGCCCCCTGTAAGCCATTTGCACTGGCGGTAAAAACGCCTGCCGCCATCAAACCGACGTGCGCAAAGGAAGAATAGGCAATCAGCCGCTTCATATCGCGCTGCTGGATGGCGATAATGGAACCGTAGATAATCCCGATTACTGACAAGACAATGACCAGTCCGCCCCAACGATCGAGGCCCAGGGGAGCAATAGGCAACAGGAAGCGGATCAAGCCGTATACACCCATTTTGAGCATAATACCGGAAAGCAGCATCGTAGCCGGTGTCGGCGCCTCCACATAGGTATCCGGTTGCCAGGTATGAAAGGGGAATACAGGCATTTTAATCGCGAAAGCGAGGAAAAACGCCAGGAATACCAGCGACTGCTGCCCTGCGGTCAGGTCGAGGTTATAAAATGCATGAATGTCCGACGAATGATAACCCGGCGTCTGGAAATACAGGTAAATCAGTGCCACCAGCATGAAAAGACTGCCGAACATGGTGTACACGAAAAACTTGAAAGTGACCGGCCTTCTGTTCTCTCCGCCCCAAACGGCCGCCAGGAAATAAATCGGGATCAGCGTCGCCTCGAAAAAGAGGTAAAAAAGAAATGCATCCGAAGCCACAAACACCCCGATCAGCGCAGCCTCCATAAAAAGGATCAGCGCGTAGAAAGCCGGGGCATTCCGGTACGAGCGGTTAAACGTGGAAAGAATGATTAGCGGTGTCAGAAAAGTCGTCAGAAAAACAAGCAAAAGACTGATTCCGTCTATTCCCCCGGAAAAAGAAATCCCCATGGATTCCAGCCACGGATAGCGGAAGGCAAACTGCGTACCCGCTGCCGGGTCAAACTTCTGCCAAACATAAAGCGTCGCGCCGAAAGCCGCCGCAGATCCAGCCAAACCAATGGTCTTTGCCGACTTTTCCCCACCGAAGCAGGCAAGCAGGGAGGCAATGAGCGGGATCAATATCAAAACCAACGTAAGCATAAATATCTGTCTATAACACTAATATTGACGCGGAGCGGGGCCCGGCTTACAATAAATCCTTTAACAGTGAATGATGTCTGACCACCAGGTTCCAAAACAGGATCAGGACAATTCCCAAAACCATAGCGAAAATGTAGTATCCTGTAAACCCGGTCTGCAGTTTCCTGAACCTGCCCGATAGAAAAGCCACGGCCGCGCCATACCCTTCCACGAACAAATCGATAACAAATTCGCCAAAACTCCAGAAGATGTCCGACAACACCATAACCGGCCTCACAAAAACGGCATTATACAATTCGTCAACATAGTATTTGTTGTAAACCAACTTCTCGATTCCCTTTCTCTCCACTGATTCCGGAGCGGGCCGCGATTGCCGTTGTACATACACCACATAAGCCGCGATTGCAGCGAGCAGCGCTGCCGCAACCGAAATACCCATCAGCATATACTCGGTTGAATGGCTCAATCCAAGCGGGCCGAACATCTCAGGATTAACCTTACGCGCACCGTCGAACAACGGATCCATGAACGCCGACAGCCAGTTGCTTCCATGAAGTGCTTCCGGTACACCAATAAAACCGCCGACTGCGGACAGAATGGCCAGCACAATCAGGGGGATCGTCATAGAAGACGGAGACTCGTGCAGATGGTGTGCCTGCTCCTTTGTGCCCCGGAATTCACCGAAAAAGGTGAGGAAAAGCAGCCGGAACATGTAGAAAGAAGTCATAACGGAACCCAGCAAACCCAGTCCCCATAACAGCTTGTTATGAACGAAGGCATGAGCAAGAATCTCGTCTTTGGAGAAAAACCCGGCAAAAGGCGGTAGCCCGGCAATAGCCCAGGTACCAATGAAAAATGTCAAAAATGTAACGGGAAGATGCTTTCTCAAGCCTCCCATCGAACGGATATCCTGCTCATTGGACATGGCGTGAATGACACTTCCCGCTCCCAGGAATAGCAATGCCTTGAAAAAAGCATGTGTAATTACATGGAACATGGACGAAGAGTAAGCCGCCACGCCTAACGCAATGAACATATACCCGAGCTGGCTGACAGTTGAATAGGCCAGCACTTTCTTGATATCATTTTGAAGCAACCCTATTGACGCGCCCAGTAAGGCGGTAGCCGCCCCTATAATCGCAACGGCTTCAAGTGTAGCCGGAGCAAGCGAATAGAGAATATTGGAACGAATTACCATATAGATACCGGCCGTCACCATGGTAGCTGCGTGGATCAGTGCCGAAACAGGTGTAGGACCAGCCATCGCATCCGGTAACCACGTATACAGCGGTATCTGCGCCGACTTGCCCATAGCACCCACAAAAAGAAGCAGGGTAATGGTCACAATAACAGGATCGCCTACCGAAAATGCCTGTGCCTTGCTGAAGATTTCGGAGAACTCCACAGAACCGAACGCCGCAATGATAGCGAAGATACCGAGCAGGAAGCCCAGGTCACCGACACGGTTCATGATAAAAGCCTTTCGGGCTGCGTCGTTGTAGCTGGTGTTTTTATTCCAGAACCCGATAAGCAGGTAGGAACAAAGCCCGACGCCCTCCCATCCGATGAACATCATCACATAGTTGGAACCCAGGACCAGCAGAAGCATGAAGAACAAAAAGAGGTTGAGGTAGGCCAAAAACTTACCGAAACCCGCGTCATGGCTCATATAACCCACCGAATAAATATGGATCAACGACCCTACTCCGGTAATGATGAGCAGCATCAGCAGTGAAAGCTGATCAATCTGAAAAGAAAACGGTATGTTAAGCGTTCCGACCGAAATCCAGTCAAAAACAGGCACAACCACCGTTTGCGACCCTGCGGCCTGAAAAAGGCTGAAGGTATAAAGTGAAAGGCCAAAGCTTCCCAAGGCCGCCAAAACCGCTAAAATACCCGCAAGAGAATTAGGTATCCGCTTGAATCCCAGCCCGTTGATCAGAAAACCGACAAACGGCAGCAAAGGAATCAGTAGAAGTAAAGATACTGGCATAGCAATTTAAATTACCACTTAAGCTTTTTGAGGAATCCAATGTCCGTGTTCCGGGTATTCCTGTAGATCATCACAATAATAGCCAGTCCCACAGCCACCTCGGCAGCAGCTACAGCCATTACGAAAAAAACAAATACCTGGGCATTCGGGTCGGATCGGTAGGAAGAAAAAGCAATCAGCAGAAGGTTTACTGCATTCAGCATCAACTCAACGGACATAAAAATCACGATTGCATTGCGGCGGGTTAAAACTCCGACGATGCCGATAACAAACAACGCAGTACTTAAAAACAGATAGTAGTGCAACGGCACCATTTTGATCACCTCAGGGATATCCGGAGGAGTCATGGGAAATGGGAACATAGTTATTCCTGATAATAAAGTACTATTTCTTGGTTAGCAATGACCGTAATCAATACGCCCGGGCAAATTTAGATATAAATACAGCTTGCGCCAACAGTTATTATTGTTGTTTCAAGCTTTGCAATCTAATTTCTGTAAGCTTTCGCTTGGTATCCAGCGAAAAATCACCTTTAAGCATCCATTCAAAGTACGAGGGCTCACTTTGCAGCACATCCAGAACGCGCTTCCCCGAATGCTTTCCGAAGTTAAAAATCACGTTGCCTTTTCCATCAAACACCATTCTGCCTGCATAATCCACCATCCTGGTAGCAGTAAGCGCATGCAGCTTATTGATATCATTGACGATCGGCTCAATCATTTCGCCATTCTCGCCCTTGATTTGTACACCTGCATAACGCTCTACCTGTGCGCCCAGAATTTCATAGGTAGCCAGTGTATCCGCTTCCGCCGAATGTGCATTTAACAGTTCTTTACCGCAATAGAAGCGGTAGGCTGCCGAAAGGTTCCGAGGCTCCATCAAGTGGTAAATACGCTGAACATCCACGAGTTTCCGGTGCTTCATTTCTATGTCAACACCTGCTCTCAGGAACTCCTCTACCAGTAAAGGTACATCAAACCGGTTGCTGTTAAAACCGGCAAGATCGCAGCCTTCAAGGAATACGGCGATTGTCCGTGCCACCTCCTTGAAAGTCGGGCAATCTTTGACATCCTCGTCATAGATACCATGAATCAGGCTGGACTCAACCGGGATAGGCATTCCGGGGTTGATCCGCCAGGTTTTCACTTCATTCTTGCCGTTCACCAGCGCTTTCAGGATCGAAATCTCCAGAATCCGGTCGCGAACAACATTGATCCCGGTTGTTTCCAGATCGAAAAATGCCAACGGCTTTTTCAGGTTCAGTTTATGCATTTCTTTATTTTTCCACTTGATTCCGCACATTTACCGGCTACCGTGGGCCCTGTCAGGCCGGTCCCTGTTCCGGCAATGTCGTTTTGCTGTCCGGATTCAGCGCTGCGAAATTAACAGTTGCAATGAAAAAGGCCAATATTTGTTTCAGGTTCGACCTGCGACCTCCAATTATGTATCCATTATAAATAGTTCCGGCAAAAGCGCAAAGCTCCTCACAACCGGGCCGGAGGCAGGCGATTCCTGAGTTTGTACCGTTTTGAAAATACCGAAATAGACGGCCTTTCTTTTACATTGAAAAATTAATTCCCTAATTAGGGGCCGGACTTAAGGAAGTAAGTTTCCGCGAGGAGAGAATCTCCGAAAGAATGACCACTAAACCCCTTTTATGAAACCTTTTGTTTTCCTTTCAGTACTCTGTTTGTTTTGGAGTGCTGCGAACCTGAATGCCCAGAAAGACCCCAAATGGGATGATACGGCCTCCAGGGACTGGCCCGTTGAGGCAGTGAAGGTCAGCATTCCGTCAAGCTCCGACGGCACACCGCAAATGGCCTATTTTTACAAAGCGCCCGGCGCAGGTCCGAAACCGCTTATTGTCAGCCTTCACTCCTGGAGCGGTAATTACCAGCAAAAAGACACGCTCATACACTTTTGCATAACCCGCGGTTACCATTACATTCACCCTGATTTCAGGGGACCGAATAACCGCGAGGCTGCTATGGGTAGCGACCTGGTGATCAGCGATATAGACGATGCCATCGGCTACGGCCTTTCCCAGGCCAGCGTTGACCGGAACAATATCCACGTAATCGGTGTGAGCGGGGGAGGCTATGCTACGGTGCTTGCCTATATGAAATCAAAACACAATATCCGGAGCTTCTCCGCTTATGTCGGCATTTACAACCTGGTAGACTGGTATTACGAATCGCGTGGCCGTAACGCCAAATACGCCGGTGATATCGCCGCGGCCACTTCCGGAAACCGTGATCAGCTGGACACCAGGGAAGCCAAAAGACGGTCGCCCCTTTTTATGGAAACGCCCGTACAGGAAAGAAGAAACAGCCGTCTCAACCTCTATTGCGGTATTCACGATGGTTACACGGGCTCCGTTCCCGTGAGCCAGACGTTGAACCTTTACAACAAGCTGGTACGGGATTTTTCAGGCGAAACAGTTGCCGACGCAGTCCCGGAAACCCTGATAAATACGATGGTCAGAACAAGAACGCTACCGGGGAATGCCGAGACCGGCACCTTTATGGGCCGAAAAATCATCTACAAAAACCAGTTCAAAGACCTGGTTCGACTGGTCGTGTTCGAAGGCGGGCATGAAATGCCGCCGGGTGACGCACTGGCCCATGTACCCTCGAAGACCATCCTGGCGATCGGCGATTCGAACGGCGCCATGGACAACGGCTGGGTAGACCAGCTCCGGCTCCTCAGAAATGCAGACCGTGTGATTAACACCTGTATTTCAGGCAACACAATAGGATTCGATAACAACGGCCAGGCGAAGCTGAATACACTCAAAAACATTGAAACTTATCTCCGTCAGGCGGAAGGCCCGCTGGATGCGGTCGTAGTGATGCTCGGCACCAACGACTGCAAGGCTGAGTTCGACGGCCGGTTCAACGAAATCTCCGAAAACCTGGATCAGCTGATTGAAAAAATCAAGGGAGAGGTCCGGCGGAACCCCGGTCTGGGCACTCCCAAGCTCTGCATTGTTTCCCCGCCTCCTTACGGGGCAGACGCCGGGCTTGCCGCTAAATATCAGGGTGGAGCGGCCCGCGTAGAAAAGCTGTCGGAACAATTCGGGAAAGTTGCCGCTAAAAAAGGTGTACCCTACCTGGATACTTACAGCCAACTAAAACCGGTTTTCTCCTATCTCACGCAGGACGGTGTACACCTGCTTCCGGCAGGGCAGGTACTGCTTGCGTCCATTCTTGATGAAAACCTGTCCGGTATTTTGGGAACGCCTGGTGCGAAGTAACAGCAGGCGGCCGGCGAAGCACGATTATACAAAAATTTCCCCGGCCCGGAGCCAGGGAAATGACCAGTCAAAAAACTGCTAAAACGGGGCGGTAGTTCTAGTGGTGCCCTTCTTCTGTTTTAACGCCGTTGAAGTAAGCAACGAAGGTGATGATAACGCCTAAGATGCCGACAATCATGGTAAACAAATCACCGAATACCGCCAGAATCGTCACCAGGATAAGCAAGACTGCGACGTTCAGCCACTGAGGTAGCTCTGCTTTTTGCGTATTATTTTCTGCCATTTCTGAACAAATAAAGTAACTTCGAGCCAAAAGTACTGAAAAAATCCCGAAACCAGCATGTCATCTGAACAAGATCACACAATTGAATTACACGAAGGAGTTTGGCTTGATTTGAATCAGCCGATTTTTTTTCAATCTACCGATGGAAAACCCGGCCAGGCACGTACCCTGGTCAAATTGCGGGCACAGGAAGAGCAACTTGAGGTTCAGTTTTCCTGTCTCGACGATCCCCATTGGTCCTCAAATACTTATACGGAACACAACACCGATCTCTGGCGACAGGAGGTCTTCGAAATTTTTATAGCCGCAGGCAACCAGGTGCCACACCGTTACCTGGAGCTGGAGATCAACCCGAATAATGCCTTCTTTGCCGCCTGGGTCGAAAACCGCTCCGGCCAAGGCCCGGAAAAACTGACGATGCTGACGCATGAGCAGCACGGTATACGTCACAGCGTGGAAACCGCCGCCGACCATTGGAAAGGAAGCATCCATATTCCCCTTGCACTGCTTGGCACAGACAATAGCGCGGGCTACCGGCTTAACTTCTACCGGATTGTTCTGCGCGATAAGCCCGCGGATCAAAACTGGGAATGCGCCCCCGAAAATTGCGATTTCCTATGCTGGCAGTCCACCCTGAGCGGTGACCAGCCCGCCTTCCACCGGCCCAAGCATTTTGGTTCGCTGCGTATTGCGACCGGGCAGGAGTAGAATCGGAGAGTGGAAATCGGAAATCGGAAATCGGAAATCAGAACTCGGAAATCGGAGATCGGAGATCGGAAGTCGGAGATCGGAAATCGGAGGTCGGATTTGAGTGATCGGAAAATCATCCCCGACGGGCAGCATAAGTCTCGCATTAAAACGGGCCGATTTCCGATTTCTGATTTCCGAGTTCTTAGTCCCCAATTCTCAACCCCCGCTTCCATGAAACTTTTCCATTGTTCGAACTGCGACAACCCGCTATATTTTGAAAACACGCGCTGTCTCGCATGCAACTCGGAAGTCGGGTTTCATACCAGGCATCTCGCGATCATCACGCTCCGGCGTACCGACGACAACGAGATCTTTCTGAGCGACGATTTCCCGGAAGAAAAACTCCGCTTCTGCAGCAACCAACAAACGGTCGGCTGCAACTGGCTTGTAAACGCCGGCAACGGCGATGGCTTCTGTGTATCCTGCAAGCTCAACAAAACCATACCCAACCTTTCCGAGCCGGATAATATAACCCGCTGGCAGCACCTGGAAGCAGCAAAAAAAAGGCTGATCTATTCCCTGATGAAACTGAAGCTACCCTTTCGGGGGGACACCCGCTCCCAGGACCGTGGGCTGCAATTCGAATTCCTCTCAAGCGACCTGGCCGGAAGACCGGTAATGACCGGCCACCTCGACGGACTGATCACCATCAATATTGAAGAAGCCGATGAAATTCAGCGGCACCTGACCCGGATCCGGATGAAAGAAAGCTACCGAACGGTATTGGGGCACTTCCGGCACGAAACCGGACACTATTACTGGAACCGATTGGTGAGAGATTTCGGGATACTTTCTTCATTTCGGGCGCTTTTCGGAAATGAAGAAGCAAATTATACCGATGCCATTGAGAAGTATTACCGTGAAGGGCCGTCGCCAGGCTGGAAGGAATCATTTATCAGCGAGTACGCCTGCGCACATCCGTGGGAGGACTGGGCCGAGACTTTTGCCCACTACCTTCATGTAACCGACTCGCTGGAAACCGCCTGGTCCTTCGGCCTGCAACTTACAGCCGAGAAAAGTGATCAGGCCGGCGAGACAACCGGAGACCCGTATGAAGAGAAAGATTTCCGGAAAATGATAGCAGTGTGGCTGCCCCTATCCATTGCCATGAACAACATGAACCGCAGTATGGGGCACAATGATTTTTATTCTTTTTACCTCTCGGCCCGGTCCCTTGAAAAACTGTCATTTGTTCATCAGCTATGCCGACAGTGGAAAAGTCAGTTCTCATAGGTGCTATCGCCGCTTGTCAGAAAAGTGGCTAACGCATACCAACCACCGCCAGCATCCGGCCGGTTACGCCGTTTTCCTTCCGGTGAGAAAAGAAGCGGCCGACGTCTTTTACCGTGCAGTAATCTGATACCTCAACAGATTTATCCGGTAGTCCCGCTTCGAGCAGCTGCCTTTTATTCGCCCGCTTCAGATCAACCAGGTACTTTTCTTCCATACCGGCGGGCTTCACAAAATCAGCCGCAAAATTCGAGGCGACTTCGGGTCCCACTTCGAATGAATCAAACCCGATTGCCGCACCAATAGCAGCTATGCAATCTTTCGGGTCCACACCATACCGGCTCCTCATAACAGAAAGCGTTTTGCCGGTAATACCAAGCACCGTTCCTTTCCATCCGGCGTGGACAGCCGCGATCACCCGCTTCACCGGATCACAAATCAGGATGGGTACGCAATCTGCAGTGGAAACCGCCAGGAAAACGCCGGGCAAATCAGTAACAAATGCATCATACCCTTCAAAATAGCCGGGTGCGGTGACACATTTTATCCCGTCGCCATGAACCTGGTAACCGGTGGCTACACCGGCTTCCGAAGTTCCGAGGGCTTCCCACAACAATTTCCTGTTCTGCGTCACCCGCTCACTTTTATCGCTGGTATTCAGCCCAAGATTCAGCGATGTGTACGCCCCGGAGCTTACGCCGCCGAGACGCGTGCTTTGCGCCATTACCAGCCAGGGATAGGGCGCCACCAGATCGGGCCTTTCTAAAACAGGTTTCATTCTTCCGGGGAATTTTTGAAGGCAAGCCCCGCTTCGCTCAGCGCCGCTCTCAGCTTGGGTATTGAACCTGGGCCCATACCATGAAGACCCAGTATTTCCTTTTCACTATGACCGGCCAATTGGCTCAGAGTCAGAATCCCGGCATGCAGCAGCGCATTTCTGGCCGGCGAGCTCAAAATGGACAGGAAGCCGTCTGCAGGCTTATTTTCTTTCTCGCAAACAGGACAGGTCGGGCAATCCGTACTTTTTTCGTACCGATGTCCGTTCGGGCAAACTCTGGTTGTCTTCGTTCTGTTTGACATAATGTAGTTGGTTGTCATTACGGGAAAGAAGTTTTTTTTGCCAAAACACCTTGGAATAAATGACAAATAAATGTTGTCAATGGAAGTCAAAGGTAGCCGGAGGCTACCGTCCGGGCGGTCATCCTGAGCGAAGCGCAGCGGAGTCGAAGGATCTGCTTTTGCCACTAAGAAGCCTGGCGGAATAGATTGAGTGCAGGGAAAGGGAGATTCCTCGGCTACGCTCGGAATGACCATCCGGTAGGAGTGACCATCCTATACCTCCTTTAATTCCTGAACAGCAAGCCAGGCCATCAATCCCGGACCGATGGTCAGCGCCGATTCATCTATATCAAATGTTGGGGTATGCACACCGGATACAATTCCCCGCGCTTCATTCCGGGTGCCTAAGCGGTAAAAACAAGAATCCACTACCTGCGAATAGAAAGCAAAATCCTCCCCGGCCATCCACAAATCAAGGTCAATAACATTCTCCTCGCCCATGTACTGCACCGCAGCACTTTTGGTGCGGCGGGTCAATTCAGGTTCGTTCTTCAGGAAGGGGTACCCTTTCACTACCTCCAGGATACAGGTCGCTCCCATTGATTCCGCTATCCCTTCTGCCATTTTCCTGATTCTGGTCAAGCCATCTGCGCGCCATTCTTCGTCCATACACCGCCACGTCCCCTGGATCGTCACCTCGTTGGGAATAACATTGGTCACCCCGTCGGCGATAAACCGGCCGAATGACAGCACCGAAGGGTTCGACGGCTTCCGGTTCCGGCTAATAATTTGCTGGAGGCCTACGATAATATGCGAGGCAATCAGCACCGGGTCAATCACCTGGTCCGGCATTGCGCCGTGGCCGCCTTTTCCTTTTACCGTGAGGAAGAGCTCATCGGTGCTCGCCATATACATGCCTTCCCGAAAACCGATTTTACCCACAGGTATGTTGGGCGCGACGTGCTGCCCCAGCATGCTGTGCGGAGCCGGATTCTGCAAAACACCTTCTTTGATCATCAAAGAAGCTCCACCGGGCGCCTTCTCTTCAGCCGGCTGGAAAACCAACTTCACCGTCCCTTCAAATTCATTCCTGATCGCGTTGAGAATTCGCGCGGTAGAAAGCAGCGAAGAGGTATGAACATCGTGGCCACATGCATGCATTACACCCGGCCGGGTAGACTTATATGGCACATCATTGGCTTCCAAAATCGGTAATGCATCCATGTCAGCCCGTAAGCCGATGACTTTTGACGCAGGGTTTCTGCCCTCAATTACCGCCGACAATCCTGTACCCGCAATTCCCTCAACAGGATTCAGGCCGATCGCCCGCAATTCCCGCGCTACAAATTCAGCGGTTTTAAATTCCTCAAATGACAGTTCAGGGTTAGCATGAAGATGCCGACGATTTTGCACCGCATCGGCAGCGTACTGTTTGGACAAGTTTTGTATCTTTTCTAAAACACTCATGATCGCGCGTTCGAAGTAATTTTGATAATAATCCGCTCTTTTAAGCCTGAACCGGATAGGCTTTCCGCTGTTCATCCCGGTCGGCAGGCGTTACAGCAAAAATAAGGAGATACCCTGACTTTTAGCCAATTTTCAACAACACCTTCCCGGTGTTCCTGTTCGATTCCAGGTACCGGTGCGCGGCCGCCACTTCCTCCCAGTCAAAAACCCGGTCGATTACCGGTACCAGGGCGCCGGAGATGAATCGTTCGCCGGCAAATTGCCAGAACGATTTCGTAAGCTCGATCTGGTAAGTAAGTGTACGCGATCTCAGCGTGGTCCCCAGGATACGCAATCTTTTGAAAACAATTTGCCCCACATTGACTGCTTCCGAATTCACGCCCCCCATTACCGCGAGCATCACGAGGCGGCCGTCAGGCTTCAACAGTTTAAGGTTTTGTGCAAAATAACCTCCGCCGATCGGGTCAACTATTACATCCACGCCACCTGAAAACTTACCCACTTCATCCCAAAAATTTTCATCCCTATAGTCAAATGCCGCAGCGGCGCCAAGCGAGAGGCATTTGTCATGCTTTCCCGCCGATGCCGATACCAGAACTTCTGCCGCCATCTCCCTTGCGAGCTGGATGGCGGCCGTCCCTACCCCGCTGGCGCCTGCGTGAAGGAGCACTTTTTCGCCTTTTTGAAGATCTGCCAGCCACCGCAGTGCCTGATAGGCTGTCAGGAAGACCTCCGGAATTGCGGCACACTCTTCAAAAGTCATGCGATCCGGCATGCGAATGGCCATGCTTTGATGAATCACCGCCTTTTCAGCATAAGCGCCGCCCGGCACCAATCCAAAAACCCGGTCTCCCAATTCCCAGCCGGTCACCTGAACGCCTTTTTTCACTATAATGCCTGCAAGCTCCAGGCCCAGAATTGAGCTGGCCCCTACCGGCGGCGGGTACTTTCCTTCACGTTGTAGTACATCTGCCCGGTTGAGTGCCGTCACCATCACCCGGACCAAAAGCTCCTCCGGTCCCGGCGACGGTTCCTCCGCCGGACCCAGGAAAAGCTGCTCCGCTCCTCCGGCTCCGTGTTGTCTGACCGCTATCAAAACTCGACTCTATAGCTCAAAACCGGAATCAACCCGAGCTGATCCCGGACTACAACTTTTTTCTGGTAGGTATCGTAATAGCTGAATGCCTCATTTTTGGTATTGGAGACATTCTGAATATCAATTGCCAGGGTGGTGTTTATTTTCTCACGGTTGGTTTTCCAGTACACACGCAGATCGGGCCGGAAATAATCCTTCATCTGGAGTGTATAAGACTGTGAAACCCGGTAAACTGTTGTGCCCGCCGCAGCCGACGCAGTCACGTCCACCGGAGTATCCCTGAAGCCGCCCAGCCAGGTTATTTTCGCATTAATTCCCCATACGTTATTTTTAGCGGTGCGTATTTCCTTCCCACCGGTGGCAGCGAAGGTATGGTTGCCATTGAACCTGGTACTTCTCCAGTTTCCTGATACGCCTTTGTACCTTGAATCATAAACCGAACCCGATACCATGAGGTAAAAGTCCTTTGCGAGATAAGTATTCCAGGTTGCTTCAACGCCCATGTTCCGGCCGAGCCCTTTATTAACGAGGGCATAAGTCACACTGTTCTCTACCAGGTTCAAAACGGAATAGGTCGGCACGGAAGACGAGACCGGGACATTTGAAATCTCCTGGTAATACCCCTCTACCTTGAGTGATGAATTCTTCAAGAAACGATACTCATAAGCCACACCGTAATGCCGGGCCTTGTTGAGTCCCAGGTTCCTGTTGTTATTTGAGACGCGCGACCCCAGAGAGAGGTAAGTTTGAGGCGTCTGCGCCTGGCTGTGCCAGCCGTATGACAAGCTGATCGTATTTCTCGGCGCCACCTCCCATTTTAAGGCGCCCCGGGGTTCCACCGAGCTCTTTCCATTGAACCCGAAATAAAAATAATTCACACCGATTTCAGTGCGGAACTTCGAGGTCGGCGACCATTGCCAGGTGGCATAGGGCATGAAGGATGTAACTTCCATTTCACCGGATTGGGTATTCACTTTCAGCTTGTCGGTATCATGGTAAAGATAGGCTCCGGCCAATATCCTATGCTTTTCGTTCAACCTGTGGTTCAGTGCGGTGGTAAATGCCAGCTTTACTTTTTGAATTTCATCAAGGTCGGTTGACAGAACCTGTTGCGGGTCGGCCGGGTTGAGGTGAATTCCTTCACGCTCAGTGCTCAGCCCGGAAGCCGCCAGTGTAGAGCGGATAGACGTCTTCCTGGAGAGCGGCAACGTATGGGTGATGCCGGCGGCGCCCATCCGGTTTTTGTAGGTAATATTGAAAGCGTCTTTTTCGACCTCCCAGTTCGCTACGTCCTTATCCGCTGAAAACACGTTTTTACTGGTCCCCCCCACTCCGAAAAGCGTAAACTCGCCTGCTTTTTTTGTGGGAAGGCTTACATTAAATGAAAAATCCTGGAAAGTCATCTTCTCACCGCCCAGGCTTACCCCCATAGCAGACAGGATGCCGGTAAAGGAATACCGGTAGTTAGCAAGGTAAGAAGCCTTCCCGTTTTTTGAAAAAGGGCCTTCCGCTGCCAGATCCAGGCCGATAAGGCCCGCCTGCGCTGTGAATTCATTCTGTTCGTTATTGCCTTTCCTGAAACGCATGTCCATAATACCGCCCATTGCATTGCCATAGCTGGCCGCGTAGGCGCCGGTAAGAAAATTGGTAGTTCCCAGTAACTGGGTGCTGAGAATATTGACCCCGCCGCCCGACTGGGTTGCCCGGTCACTGAAAGTACCGGCATTGGAAAGATGGTTGGGGTTAACAATTTCGACGCCTTCCAGCCGCCACTGGGTCGTATTGGGTCCGTTTCCACGCACCACTATGCCATTGGCCTGGTCATCGGCTACGGCCACACCCGGCAGCGAAGCCGCCACACGCGCAGGATCAAGGTAGGTAGCGGCGTAACGAAGCGTTTGTTCGTTGGTAATTTCGTAGGTATTGTTGAGATTTTCGGTTTTCATATAGTGGACCACCACTTCGTTCAGCGTAGTATCGCCTGGTGTGAGATAGAAGGTAATTACCTGCTCCTTCCCTCCCTCCAGCAGAATTTCCGGCTGAACAGTTGTTTTATACCCGACAAAACTTGCCTGAACCAGATAACGCCCCAATTCCACCTGATCGAACCGGAAAGCTCCGTTCTCGTCCGTGGAGGTACCCAGGGTCGAATTTTTAATAGTGACGGAAGCTCCCGGGAGCGGACTGTGCGAATCGCCGTCCAGAACCAATCCCCGGATAGTCGATGTCGATTTTTGCGAAAAAGCAATCGTTGCGGAGAGGAGAATAAAAGTAAGAATTCGAAACATGTTGATTTGTTGTAATGATAAATGTGCAGTTTTAGCGACTCCAGTTGTTAAACGTTACGCTAAACCGGGACGATTTGTTTTGGAAAGGACGCTTTTTATGCAGCCCGCCGGATATTAGGATCCCAACCGATGGCTAAACGTGGTAAAATTGGATACAAAAATGTCGATAATGAGAATGATTTAAAAGGAAATCTATTTTTTTGGATTTTATTAGGGTAGGTTTGAGGGGTGAGGGATGAGGTTTGAGGGGTGAGGGGTTGGAGAACCCGACGCGCAGTATTTCCTTTCCACTTTCAATATCCGTCTAACACCTCACTGCTCAAACTAACACCTCACTGCTCAAACCTCACCCCTATGAAACAAATCGGGCTCCTTTCCGACACACATGGATACCTTGATGAGGCTCTTTTCGGGTATTTTGAAAATTGCGACGAGATCTGGCATGCAGGTGACATCGGCACGGTAGCGATTATCGAAGCGCTGCAGGCTTTCAGGCCGACCCGAATGGTTTTCGGGAATATCGATCATCACGAAATCAGGCAACTGGCCCCGGAACATCAAAGGTTTGAACTGGAAGGGCTGTCAATTTGGATGACGCATATAGGAGGTTACCCTCCCCGGTACAATCCCGCAGTCCGGCGCTCGCTGCGTCAAACCCCGCCCGACCTGTTTATTTGCGGACACTCACACATTTTACGCGTAATGAAAGACCCGGCCTTCGGGCAAATGCTCTACCTTAATCCCGGCGCAGCGGGCCGGGAAGGCTTCCATCATATGCGCACCGCCCTGAAGTTTACACTTGATGCCGGGCGCGTAAAAGACATGGCGGTAATTGAGATGGGAAAGAGAGGCCAAATCTGAACGCTCAGGCAGGCACTACCGCCTGTCAGAAGTTGCTGACTCCCCCTGCAAATTGTGGAATTTTGTAGAATTGATTCTTAACAAGGCGTTTCGGTCGCCTGAAGGCCTCTTTTTGCGCGGAATCTTGCATTTTTTCACTTTTTAAAATATAACGGACAGGTGTTTCCGCCACCGTTATATTTTACACAGTTTTCTACAAATCCTGCCCTCCGGCCCGTTTTCGGGCTTTCTCTAAATATGGCATAGTTTTTTCCCTATCCACGGCAACAGTAAATCTTTGTCTGTTTGATCATTAACAAAAACTCACAAATCGCAAAAGATGAGCACTCAATCAGAAAATCAAACTTCTGCTCCCTGGATCCTGGTAGGCCTCCTGGCACTTGTTGCAGGTATCTTCGGCTTCCTGTTCTTCCAGCAAAAGGGAGACCTGGCTACGCAACAAACAGAAATTGTAGCGAAAGCAAAAGAAATAGCTTTTACCAAAACCAAGCTTGATTCTGTTTCCCGCGCTTTGGATGAAAAAATTGCCGAAGTAACCAGGCTGGGCGGCAACGTCACCGAATTGGAATCAGTTAAAGCAAAACTCGAGGCAGACCTGGCCCAGCTGAAAAAAGGAGATCGCGTAGAAAACAGGAAGTACCTGGCCAAAATCAAAAACTACGAGAAATTCCTTGCGGAAAAGGATACGGAAATCGCCGCCTTGAAAGAAGAGAACGAGCGTTTGGCTTCAACCAACGAAACCCTGAACAGTGAGATCGGCACCTTGAACGAGGACCGTGCCAACCTTCAGCGCCGCCAGCAGGAACTGACCGATACCGTTAGCCTGTTCAACCAGGAAAACCGCGTACTGACTGAAAAAGTCAACCTCGCATCTGCCTTGAAAGCCCAGAATCTCAATGTAACTGCAATCAATTCGAGAGGAAAAGAAAGGGAAAAAGACAGCTACAAAGCACGGAAAGTCGACAAGATAAAAGTAGCTTTCAACCTTGCTGAAAACCCGCTTACAAAGCAGGAAAATAAAGAAATTTACATGCGCGTTCTTGATCCGGAAGGAGCCGTGCTAGCGGATGAAGCCATTGCCGGCGGAAACTTCACAACCGTATCAGGCGAAGATTCGAAATACACCACCCGCGAAGTGGTAAGCTATACCAATGACAACCAGAAGGTGGAAATGGTATACGATTACGCCGCACAATTCCGCCCCGGCAAGTACAATGTTGAGCTTTACTCCGAAGGTTACAAAATCGGTACAAGCAACATCGTAATCAGATAAATTTCATAATCCACACCCCGTACCATTCGGTACAACCACAGGCGATCGGTTCCGGAACACCCGGGCCGGTCGCTTTATGCTTTGCCCTGCTCTTTGATAATGTCGATATAGCGCGTAAGCTCGGCCGCGCGTTCGGGCGAAGTTTCGGGGTAAAACAAATCCATCTTCTTTAGCTCGTCACCGATGATTTTCCCGACAATCAGCCGCATATTCTTTTTGTCGTCCGCAGGGATCACGTACCAGGGACATTTTTCGGTAGCCGTTTCATTAATGCAGGTTTCGAACGCCTGCTGGTAAGCATCCCAGTAATCTCTTTCTTTTACGTCCCCCTCTTCAAACTTCCAGTTCTTGCCAGGGTCCTGTATTCTCTCAATCAGCCGCGCGCCCTGTTCCGCCTTGGAGACGTTCAGAAAAAACTTAATTACGCGGATACCGTTCCGGTACAAATATTTTTCAAAATTCTTAATGTCTTTGTAGCGGTTCTTCATCACCTTATCTACATCCACCTTCAGCTCGTCGGGCAGCAGCTGGCCTTCCCTGAGAATTTCGGGATGAACCTTCACCACCAAAACTTCTTCATAGTAGCTCCGGTTAAATATGGTAATAGAGCCACGCTCGGGCAGCGCGGCGGTGGTCCGCCACATAAAGTCGTGCTCCAGCTCCAGCGAAGTGGGCCGTTTAAAGGAATGGACCCGGATTCCCGCCGGATTAACCCCTGACAGCACATGCCGGATCGTGCCATCCTTGCCCGCCGCATCAAGTGCCTGAAACACGACCAGCAATCCGTACCGGTTGTGGGCGTACATCATATTCTGCAGTTCATCCAGGTCATGAATCGACTCCTCGAGCATTTTTTCATACTCCTTCTTGTCGTCATAAATGTCCTTGATCCGGGTTGCGGCTCTACTGATTTCAAAGGGCGTTGAACCGTCCGCCAAAAAATCTTTTCTGTTGTACTTTCCCATGAGCAGCTACTGAAAGTTTCTGGTTAAAAATTCATTCAATTTCCGGACGGCCCGGGCACGGTGACTAAGCTCCGATTTTTCCTGCAGCGACATTTCGGCAAAGGTCTGCTCCGAGCCTTCGGGCAGGAAAACCGGGTCGTATCCAAAGCCGTTATTTCCACGTTCTTCAGGCAGAATGGTACCGTTCACAATTCCTTCAAAGGCGTAAAGACGACCATTCAGCATCAGCGTAATCACCGTAATAAAATAGGCGCTCCGGTCGCTTTTATCAGCAAGTTTCTCCCAAACCAAACGAATATTATCCTTGTCATCCCGCTGGGGGCCTGCATAGCGGGCAGAATATACTCCCGGCTCCCCATTCAGAGCCGGTATTACCAGCCCGCTGTCATCGGCAAAAGTATCTATCCCATACCGGTCCCATACGAAGCGTGCTTTGGCTTCGGAGTTTTTCTGAATGGTATCAAAAGGCTCCTCGATTTCGTCATAGCAGCCAATATCTTCCAGCGTAACCAATTTAACGCCTGCGCCAAGCGCCTGCTGTACTTCTTCTAATTTGTGGCGATTGTTGGTTGCAAAACACAATGTAAGCATGATTTATCTTCAATTATGTAAAATCTGGAGAAGCCGTCCTTCGCCTCCACCCGAACAAATGCTAATCTGCCGTTATTTTTCCGGTTTTTTCTATTTTATCTCTACCATCATGCAAAAAAAATCCCCTGCGCAATGCACAGGGGACTCTGCAAATTATCTTCCGGACCTATTTCTTAGGCGCGGCCGCTTTCGGCTGCGGCGTCACATTCAACAGTTCTAGATCAAAGCGAAGCACAGAATTCGGCGGAATCGGGCCTGAACCATCCGGTCCGTAACCAAGAGCCGAAGGGATCAGCAAAATTCCTTTTTCTCCTTTTGACATGCCGATCAGACCTTCGTCCCAGCCTGGAATTACCATTCCGGTACCTACGTTAAACTCAAACGGGTTACCATCACGGCCGGGCTGCTGCGAGCCGTCAAATACCGTGCCGTCAAGCAAAGTTCCTTTGTAGTGTACGGTAATTTTGTCACCGGCTGCCGGCTTCGCCCCTTCTCCGGGCTTTGTCACAATATAGTAGAGACCGGAAGCACTTCTGGTCGCCTTGCCGGTCAGGCTTGAATCGGCGAGGTATTTTTTAATAATCTCCTCGTCAAGTCCTTTTTGTTTTTCAACGTCTTCAGCCCGCGTTTTCTGAAATTCTTCCGGGGTTTGCGCATTTAACAATTTAACACGGAACACCAGGTCCGATCCTTTCTTGATAATAGGGGGAAGCGGTTGGTGCATCTTGGCGAACATGCTATCGGCATTCACGTAAAAAGTGGCGCTGTCACCAACTGAAAGCATACCAAGCCCTTCTTCAAAGCTTCCTTTGAATTCCGGCTGCTGGTACATCATCCTGATCGGGTTCTTGCTCTTGTAGGTGTCGTTCAACACTGAATCTTCGCTGTTTTTCAGCACCAGGTGAAAAGAAACCACGTCACCCACTTTCACCTGACGTCCACCGTCTTTATGTTCGTGCAGCTGGTATTTCAAACCACTTTCGGTAACCTTTGTCTTATATTTGTCACAACCGACCAAGGCCAGAGCAGCGAATAAAAATACGACAGATGTAGCTTTTAAAGTCATTATTATTTTAAGATAAGTATACGTTTTTGGCGATTGTTTTGAAAACGGTATCAGATGGCTAAAAAAAATAGTCCGGGTGCAAATAATCCCGGGCTACTTCTTCACAGCATTGAGCTGCTCCTGATAGTGCGGCAAAATTCCTAAAAATTTTTCAATTGTTGCCGATAAACTTAAATTACTTCTTCCGCCTGAAGCATTTTTATGCCCCCCGCCTTCAAAATGTGCGTGTGCAAGCTCTCTCACCGAGAAATCGGCTACGGACCGGAACGATATTTTAACTTCGTTATTCCTTTCGATGAATAAGGCAGTCATCACGACTCCCTCAATCTGAAGGCCATAATTCACAATACCGTCGGTATCCCCGGTGTTAGACTGGAAATCTTCCAGCGTTTTATGGGTGAGCGTCATAAAAGACGTCCGGTACTCGGGTAGTACCCGGATAGTCGACAGCGAATGTCCCAGCAAATGGAGGCGCGAGAGCGGGCTATTGTCAAAAATCAGCCGGTGCACCTTGTCCACCTCAATCTGATACTGCATGAGGTCGGCTACCAGCAGGTGAACTTCCCGGGTGGTATTGTTGTGCCTGAAAGATCCCGTATCCGTCATTATCCCGGCGTAAAGGCACTCCGCTATTTCAGTATCCATGAGGCTTTCGTCCCACTCCCGGATGCACCGGTAGATAATTTGCGCCGTAGCCGCGGCCGTCACATCCGAAACCAGGAAAGTTGCAAAAGGCTCGGGGTCCAAATGGTGATCAATTACCAGGACAGGCGCTTTGCTCCTGGTAATAAACGGCGCCAGGTCCTTCAACCGCCCTATCGAAGAGAAGTCCAGACATGAGATCCATTCTGCGGAATTGATCGCCTGGATACTTTCGGCCCGTCCTCCCTTCCGGTCTTCAAAATTCAGCACGTCAGCGCTGCCGGTCATCCATTTCAGGTTTTCAGGGATTTCAGTCGGGCTGATAACGATCACCGTATGGCCCAGCTTTTTCAGAAAGGCCGCCCATGCCAGCGAAGACCCCATGGCATCTGCATCCGGGTCCCGGTGCATGGTAACCACCACCCGGGCCGGTCTTTGTAATAAATGTCTTACGACATCAGTAAGGTAAGCCACAAAATTTCAACTTTAGATTTGAGCACCCGCAAAGCTACGAAACCCCGCCGGTATCCTTATATTTTCACCTGGGTTACTCTGAAATCCCCTCCAGGGCAAACAGGAAGGCATATTCAAGGGCAACTTCTTTCAGGTAATCAAATCTCCCGGATGCCCCTCCATGCCCGAATTCCATATTGGTCTTAAAAAGAATAAGATGATCGCCCGTCCGGGTTTCTCTGAGCTTGGCCACCCACTTCGCCGGCTCGAAATACTGGACCTGGCTATCATGCAATCCCGTGGTGACCAACAGGTGGGGATAATTCAGAGGCCGAATGTTTTCGTAAGGCGAATAACTTTTGATATAAAAATAGGCGTCTTTCTCCTTAGGATTCCCCCATTCATCAAATTCGTTCGTTGTAAGGGGGATGCTCTCATCCAGCATGGTATTCACTACATCTACAAAAGGGACATCGGCAATCACCCCGTTCCACAGTTCCGGTTCCTGGTTGATAACCGCGCCCATCAACAAGCCGCCGGCGCTTCCGCCCTGCGCGTACAGATGTGCCGGCGTTGTATATTTTTGTTCGACCAGGAAATGCGCACAATCAATAAAATCGTTGAACGTATTTTTTTTGTTCATCATTTTACCTTCCTCGTACCAGTAGCGCCCCATTTCCTCACCACCCCTGATGTGCGCAATCGCAAATGCGAAACCGCGGTTCAGCAGGCTCAGCCGGCTGCTGCTGAAACCCGCGTCCATGCTAAGCCCGTATGAGCCATAGGCGTACAACAGAAGCGGTGCATTGCCGTCTTTTTTAAACCCTTTTTTATATACCACCGAAATCGGCACCTTTTTGCCATCCCGCGAGGTAGCATACAAGCGTTCGGTTTCGTAGTCGGAGGCGTTATAACCGCCGAGCACCTCCTGCTGTTTTTTCAGCTCCTTTTTACGGCTCAGCATGTCATAGTCGTAGGTGGAATTCGGGGTGGTCATGGAAGTATAATGATAGCGCAGGCCGGCGCTCGCATAGTCCGGGTTAGCACCGGTATAAGCATCATAGGTCGGCTCGCCGAAATCGAGGTAATGGTCGTCTCCGCTCACCCGGTTGATGACCCGTAACTGCACCAACCCGTTTTTCCGCTCCGACAACACCAGGAACCCTTTGAACACGTCCACTTCCGACAAGAGCACTTCCGCGCGATGCGGAACGACTTCCTTCCATTCCGTAAACTCCGTCTTGTCCAGCGGGCACTCCATGAGCCTGAAATTCTTTGCATTCCAATTTGTAAGGATCAGGAACCGGTCTTCAAGCGGGGTGATGCTATAAAGGACATCTTTCCTGCGCGCGGTGAATCGTTTGAAATCCCCGGCAGGACGGTTGGCATCCAGGTAATAATATTCGGACGACAGGGTTCCCGACGAACCGATCACAATGTGATTGCCCTCCTTCGACTTACTCACGCCGATGTAGTTCGTATTGTCCTTTTCGTGGTAAACCGTAACATCGTCAGCAGCCCCGCTGCCCAGAACGTGGCGCTTTATTTTCTCGCTCAAAAGCGTTTCAGCATTTTTCGAGGTATAAAAAAGCGTTTTGTTATCGTTTGCCCAGGCTGACCCGCCAGAGGTATTTTCAATGCTTTCCGGAAAAATCTCCCCGGTTTCTATATTTTTGATGTAAAGCGTATACTGACGCCTGGAAACCGTATCCACGCCGAAGGCCATGAGACGGTTGTCAGGGCTTACATTGAACCCGGTCGCAGCGTAATAGGCGTGCCCCTCGGCCATTTTGTCTACGTCTGCCAGTACCTCTTCTTTTGCATCGAGCGAGCCTTTCTTACGGCAATATTTGAAATATTGTTTCCCGTCTTCAGTTCTCGAATAATAGTAATACCCGTTTTTGAATACCGGGACACTTTCATCTGTTTCCTTGATTCTGCCCTTCAATTCTTTGAAGAGGCTGGCCTGGAAGTCCGCGGTCCCGGCCATCATTTTCTCCAGGTAGGCATTCTCGGCTTCCAGGTAATCTGTTACTTTACTGCTATCCGGTCCCTTTTTAAAAAAATCGATCATCCAGTAATAGTTGTCGGTCACGGTATCTCCGTGAATCGTGCGGATGTGAGGGATTTTCTCGGCTACGGGCGCGGCAACTCCTTCCGGCCATTGATGCGGTTTTCTATTCATTTTGGGAGATTGATTACACGCTGCGGCGGCTATAAGCAGCACCGGCAGCCAGACACGGGTTTTCATATATAATTAAGGTGTGAGTATTCAGCGGTCAGTTAGCCGGAGGATCAGGCCACACCCGGTAACCGGTTTCTGTCCGCCGGACCGATTTCCGACTTCCGATTTCCGACTCCCGATTTCCGGTCACTACCACTGTTTTTGGTTTGGCACGAATCGGGACAAAAATAGACACATTTCAGGTTGAAATGAATGCATCGTTCCGAGTTTTATATTCTTTATAAATAAAGCTTTCCCCATTTGAGAGCTTACCCAAATTAAGTAGTATTGAAGTTTCAAAACAGCCCGTTCCCGTTATCTGTAAGTGGCTCTATTAGGAATGAAGCCGGGAAAAAATTAGCAAACAAGCTTAACAAATATCACAAAGATGACCAAAATCAACAGGAGGGAAGTCATGATCAGGCTTTCCGCGGTATTAGGGGTAGCTTTTACCGCCCCGCTGCAAGCCGGCGTTCTGGGCGAAAAGATATACTCCGGACCTTCCGCACCCGTTACTCCGCTACAGGAAAAACTGGTTGCTGAAGTGGCCGATGTAATCATTCCGGCTACTTCGACCCCCGGCGCGAAAGCCGCCGGCGTTGAAAATTTCATTTTACGGGTAATCCGCGACTGTTACGTTCCGAAAGACCAGGAAGCATTTTTCGCAGGACTGGACCGGCTCGACAAAAACGCGGTCAGCAGATTTGGAAAAGCCTTTTCGGCATTGTCGGCTGATCAGAAAAACACAATTGTGAGCGATGCGGTGACCGGTGATAAAGATTTTTTCCAGCTCCTGAAAAGCCTGACGATCACCGGTTATTTTACTTCGGAAGTTGGCGCGACACAGGCCCTTGACTACCTGCCGGTTCCAGGCCGTTTTGAGGGGTCTTACCCTTTAAAGCCCGACCAAAAGGCATGGGCGCTATAGAGGCGGCCTTCCTTTTTCAAAACTGTGCGCATTGTTACCACTCCAAGAATATCAACCATGTACCTGAATATTGACGCAATAAAAGACATTACCTATGACGCTATTGTCATTGGCTCCGGAGTCTCGGGCGGATGGGCCGCCAAAGAGCTCACAGAAAAGGGTTTGAAAGTTCTGATGCTTGAAAGAGGCAAGCCTCTTGAGCATGTGAGCGGCTACGAAAACGCCCTGAAAGCCCCCTGGGAAAAGAAATACAACGGGCGGCTTACCATTCGGCAAAAAGAAACGCATCCGTTCCTGTCGCGGGACTATCCCTACAATGAGATGACCGAAAAGTACTGGATGAACGACATGGAGGCCCCCTACGAAGAAAAAAAACGGTTCGACTGGTTCCGGCCGGACATCGTAGGCGGGAAATCAATCATGTGGGGCCGGCAGTCCTACCGCTGGAGCGATCTTGATTTTGAAGCGAACCTGAAAGACGGCATTGCCATTGACTGGCCCATTCGCTACAAAGACATTGCACCCTGGTACAGCTACGTTGAGAAGCATGTCGGCATCTCAGGAGAAAAACTGGGCCTTCCACAGCTTCCCGACAGCGAATTTCTACCGCCAATGGACATGTACTATGTCGAAAAGGAGGTAAGAAAAAGGCTTGAAAAAGAATTTCCGGGCCGTACCATGACCATCGGCAGGGTGGCCAACCTTTCAAAGGCTTCGAAAATTCAGCTGGATCAGGGAAGGGCTTCCTGCCAGTATCGTAACTTGTGCTCTCTGGGCTGCCCTTACGGCGCTTATTTCAGCACACAATCCAGTACCCTGCCGGCGGCCGTCAAAACAGGTCGTCTCACGCTGCGTCCGAACAGTATGGTGAGCAGCATTATTTATGACAACGGATCGCAACGCGCGAAAGGCGTAAAGGTGGTCGATACGCAAACCCTGGAAGAGCGCGAATTCTTTTCTAAAATCGTGTTCGTATGCGGCGGAGCCATCGGGTCTACGGTAACGCTCCTGAACTCTACCTCCAGCCGTTTCCCGAACGGGCTTGGCAACGACTCCGGGGAACTCGGTCACAACCTGATGGACCACCATTTCAGAACCGGCGCAAGCGGCACCTGGGAAGGCGGAGCGGATACCTATTATTTTGGAAGGCGCGCCAACGGCATTTACATTCCGCGCTACCGTAACTTTGGAAATGACAAGCGGGACTACCTGCGGGGCTTCGGTTTCCAGGGAGGCGGCAGCCGTTCCGGCTGGCAACGCAACATAGCGGAGCATGCTTTCGGCGCAGAGCTGAAAGAAGCGCTGACCAAACCGGGAAGCTGGTCCATTGGCTTCGGCGGGTTTGGCGAAACCCTTCCCTACCATGAAAACCACATGTACCTCAACAAGGATAAGAAAGACAAATTCGGGATTCCGACCGTAGTATTCGACGCCGATCTGAGGGAAAACGAGCACAAGATGCGCCAGGATATGAAAAACGACGCGGCCGAAATGCTGGAGCGGTCCGGGGTGAAGAATGTGCGTACTTATGACAACGGGTCTTACCTGGGAATGGCGATTCATGAAATGGGCACCGCGCGCATGGGCCGGGATCCAAAAACATCCGTTCTCAACGCATTTAACCAGGTTCACGCCGTTAAAAACGTATTCGTTACGGACGGGGCATCGATGACCTCGGCGTCATGCGTGAACCCGTCGCTTACCTACATGGCGCTGACTGCCCGGGCAGCCGATCATGCTGTGAAGGAATTAAAGCGCAAAAATCTTTAAACCGGCAATTCTGAAGCCGCCGGTCAGGCGGCTTCAGAATTTGTTTCATCACGAAACGCCCCGGTTATACCGGCTTACCTGCATTTCGTTTTAGTATTTCCCATGAACAAATGTGTATTCCTCGACCGCGATGGCGTCCTTAACCAGGACCTGGATGGGTATTTGTACCAAACTCACCTGGTCCGCTTCCCCGAAGGCGTCAGGGAAGGTCTTTCTCAACTGAAGCAGGCCGGCTTCCTGCTCATTGTGATCACCAACCAGGCCGGAATTTCAAAAGGGCTTTACGGTCCGGAAGAAGTCAGGCAGGTACACGACTTTCTGAATACCGCTTACGGAAATGTCCTGGATGATCTTTACTTTGCTCCCGAGCACGAGGCTTTCACAACCCGCTCACTGAGCCGTAAACCCGGTTCGTTACTCATTGAACGCGCTATGGCCCGGTATCGTATTGACCCGCGCCTGTCATGGATGATCGGCGATCAGGAACGCGATGTTACTGCAGGAAATAAGGCTGGGGTAAAAACAATATTAATTAAAAATACTGCCGTAGCCACCGAGGCGGACCTACGCGTAGCGGACTTCAGCTCAGCAGTAAAAGCGATCCTGGAGGGTGGGTATTAAACCCGCTGTGCCACTCCTTCAGCAGGAGCCTTGGGCGCGCTGCTATAGGCCGGGCAAGTCTTCCTTGAACAAGCGCCAAGCGCAAGCAAACCGCCCAAAGTAAGTAGCAAAAAAGCCTTTTTCATCGTCTGGGTTCTGTCTGATGAGAACAATATTCCAATACTAACGTTTTATTTTTGAATTAGTTGCCTTTTTTCGGCTTTTTTTGCCACAGCCCCTTTCTCCTCAACCTCCGCGACTTCCTCCGGGCGCGGCTCTTCCTGCAGCTTTTCCATCTTCTTTTCCACAAAGGCCCGGTCCCGGCCATAGCCTAAAATCTTCAGCATCGATTCACTGTCCTGGGCATCGGCAAAAACGCGCGTTACAATTGCTCCCTCCTCGTCCCGGTCGATCAGCACATGCTTGGGAGCGGGTATCAGGCAATGCTGAATGCCCCCGTAGCCGCCCAACGATTCCTGGTAGGCACCTGTGTGAAAGAATCCGATATATTGGGTCTCATCTTCCGTGAAAATGGGCAGGTACAGATCGGAACTGTGCATTTCCGTGTTGTAAAAATCCTGAGAATCGCAGGTGAGTCCGCCAAGATTAACCTTTTGATAAGGGTTGTCCCAGTTGTTGATCGGCATCATGATATACTTCTGGTTCATTCCCCACGAATCCGGCAGATGCGTAATAAAAGAGCCGTCAATCATGTACCACAGCTCCTTATCGTTCTGAAGTTTCTTATCAATCACCTTGTACATTACGGCGCCGCTCTCCCCGACCGTGTAACTCCCGAACTCGGTGAATATGTGTGGCACCGGTACATTGTTCTTGTTGCAGATCCACTGGATATTCTCCACAATTTCGTCCACCATCTGCTGGTAGTCATAGTTGGAAGTCAGCGATGTCTGAATGGGCAGACCACCACCGATATCGATAGAATCGAGTTCGGGGCAAATCTTTTGCATTTCGCAATACTTGAACATGAAACGGGTAAGCTCGCTCCAGTAGTAGGCGCTGTCTTTAATGCCTGTATTGATAAAGAAATGAAGCATTTTGAGGTTAAACCTCGGGTTAGGCTTGATTTTTTCCTTATACAGATCCAGCACATCGTTATAGCGAATGCCCAGCCTCGAAGTATAGAAAGCAAAATTCGGCTCCTCGTCCGTAGCGATCCTGATCCCGAAATTAACCGTTTCGGCATTCGTCAACTGCTCGTAGGACTCAATTTCCTTAAGGTTGTCGAGAATCGGTATGGCATTGAAGCCCTCGTTAATCAGCTCGCTCAGGTATTGGGTATAAAGCGGGCGTTTGAAACCGTTCGCCAGGATATAAGTCGACTTGGTGATGTGCCCCGTCCGGTACAGCTCCCTGATAATGGGTATATCATAGGACGAAGACGTTTCAATATGGATGTTATGTTTCAGCGCTTCCTCCAGTACGAAGCTGAAGTGAGACGATTTTGTACAATAACAATACGTATAGGTACCCTTGTAGTTATGCCGCTTGAAGGCATTCCGAAAAAACATCCGGGCATTTTCTATGTGCTCCCCTATTTTTGGCAGGTAAGTCAGTTTCAAAGGTGTGCCATGCTCGTTGATAATATCCATCAACGGTACATTATTGAACAAAAGCTGATTGTCCTCCACATTGAACTCCATAGTGGGAAACTCAAATGACTGCTGGATCAGATCAATGTAACTTTTCATCGCTTGCTTAACAACTATTTAACAATACCCTTCAGCCGGCTACCTCACCGCTGATACCTCTCTCATACACCCGGTAAACCTCATGCGCCACCTGTCTAAAAAAGAGCACGAAATTCAAGATAAATACCAAATTTTACAAACAACAGTTCCCTTACTTTTCGTCAATTTTCAGGGCAATGGGACGGGGGCGACCGGAGGGCTGAAATCAAGAGTCAAAAATCTGAAACCGGGAAGCGGTTTAACCAATTTCCCGGGGAGGCTGATTTTCCGCTTCCGATTTCGGGTCACTCCGTAATCACATAAAAACCATCATAAAGTACAATTAATGAACCAAACCAACTACGAGCGTTCGCAAGCCGGCTACAAAAGGAAGTACCGTCAGCTCAATCAAAAAAGGGCTTGTCATAGGACAAGAAATCACGCATAAACCTTGTAAAGAACAAAATAATATGAAAACTTTGTAGGCTGAAAAACCGAAAGGACTTCTTACCGAACCACAAAAAATACAACAAATTAACTTACCATGTCACTAACGAACTTCCTTTACCGAGGTTTCAGAACCCGGTAAGCGCCGCCCGGCATCATTGTTTTCTTTTGCATTTCCAAAACCCTGGTTAAGTGGCAACCGAGGCGAGTACGTTGTGCATACAGATTTCCTGCCTGTTCAAAACACTGCTTCAGGTAAATTAAATTATTATGAAATAGCCGTAAGGTGTGAGGGAGGAGGTGTGAGGTGTCGGGTTAACGATAGCACCCCGGCCGGTAATAAAAACCGGTCATACCCAATATCAACCCCGCTCCCGGCTCACGTCTCATGGCTCAAACCTCTTTATACACATGAAACACCTTCTTTACCGCCTTTTTCCCTTAGCGATATTACTCGTATGGGTCGGGAAGGCCGAGGCCCAGGACGCCTTTTCGCTGGAAGAAGCGGTTCAATATGCGGTTCAGAAAAACCTGAACGTCAAAAACTCGCAATTGGACGCCATCTCGGCCGAGGCCAGGATCGGGGAAACCAAGGCAATTGGCCTGCCCCAGTTGTCTGCCAACTTCGGGTATACCAACAACCTGATTATCCAGCGTTTCTTTGTGCCGGCCAGCACCTTTAACCCATCTGCTCCCGAAGGTTCTCCTCCCGTTGCGATGGAATTCGGGATCCGGAATACAGGTATGGCCAGCGCCACGCTCAACCAGCTGCTTTTCAACGGATCTTACTTCGTCGGACTGAAAGCGGCCGCCACCTATCGCGAACTCGCGCAAAAGAATGCGGTCCAATCAGCGGTCAAAGTATCCGAAGCAGTTCACAAAGCCTATTATTCCGTACAGGTCGCCCAACAGCAGGCCCAGATCCTGGACCTTAACATCAGCCGGCTCGACACAATGCTCCATGAAACAAAGGCTTTGAACCAGAGCGGCTTCGTGGAAAGAATTGACGTAGACCGTATTGAAGTGCAGCGTAACAACCTGCTTGCCGAGAAACAGAAAGTCACCAACCTGATCGACCTGAGCAAGGCCCTGCTGAAATTCCAGATGGGGATGCCCCAGGAATCGCAGATTATGCTGACAGACAGCCTGGACCCCGCCCTCAACCTGGAAGAATTCAGGGCGCTTGTCAAAGACGGGGAACAGCCGGTTTACTCGAAACGAATCGAGCATTCTCTGCTGGCAACGCAGGGAAAGCTGGCCGAGCTGGATATAAAAAACGTCAGGAGCGGCTATCTGCCGGTGGCAACCGCCTCGCTCGGATACGGGTATAACGCGGGGCAAAATACGTTTGGCAGCCTGATAACCAAAAAATGGTTTAACAACGCTGCATTCAATTTCAACCTGCAAATTCCGATTTTCGACGGCCGGTCCAAGCATTTCCAGTTGCAGCAGAAAAAGGTAGCGCTCGAGCAAATCCAGAACAACTCCCGCCTGCTGGAGCAGTCGATTGACCTGGAAGCAAAGCAGGCAAGCGTCAACATATCGAACGCATTGGAAACGCTCGGTACGCACCAGCGCAATATCGACCTCGCCAAAGAGGTGGTACGGGTATCCAAAATCAAATACCAGGAAGGCGTAGGTTCGAACATCGAGGTAATCAATGCCGAATCGTCGCTGAAAGAAGCCCAAACCAATTTCTTCGCTGCTCTCTACGATTTGCTGATTTCCAAAGTCGATCTGCAAAAAGCGCTTGGCGAACTCTATCACGAAACCAAATAATAACCGGTTCTGCAAAGAACTGAAACACTCTAACTCCATGAGACTTATGTCACGTTCAGCTATATTCATGATACCGGTTGTCGCTTTGATGGCAAGCTGCGGCTCACCAAAAAAAGAAGGACTTGAAGGTAAAAAAGAAGAATTGACCGACCTGAAAACGAAGCGTGGCGAGCTTGAACAGCAGATCAAAACGCTCGAAGCCGAGATTGCGAAGCTCGACACCACCAAGCGGTCGGAAAACAAGGTGAAGCTCGTTACGGTTTCGCCGCTTTCCGCACAGCAGTTCAAGCACTACATCGATGTACAGGGAAGTATTGACGCCAAGAACAGCGTACTGGTAACCCCTAAAACCCCCGGCGCGGTTACGGCTGTACTGGTAAAAGAAGGTGACGCCGTGCGTGTCGGGAGTGTAATTGCCCGGGTAGACGACAGCATTCTAAAAGAAAGCCTGGAAGAGCTGAAAACCCAGCTCACACTGGTGAACACCTTGTACGAAAAGCAAAAGTCACTTTGGGACCAGAAAATCGGGACGGAGATCCAGTACCTCCAGGCAAAAAACAACAAAGAAGCCCTGGAAAAAAAGCTGGCTACACTCAACACTCAACTCTCGCAGTCTACTATTGTCTCGCCAATCAGCGGTACAATTGATCAGGTCAATATCCGGGTAGGCGAAATGGCCCAGCCGGGTGTAGGGGTTGTACGGGTAGTGAACCTGGGAAATCTGAAGGTATCCGCCAAAATAGCCGATACGTTTGTCGCCAGCGTAAAGAGAGGAAACGAAGTGATTGTGAAGTTCCCTGACCTGCAGCGCGAGTACACTGCCAAAGTCACTTTTGTGAGCACTACTGTTGACCCGCTTACCCGTACATTCACCATAGAAGCCGACCTCCCGAACAGCAAAGACCTCAAGCCTAATATGATGGCACAGGTACAGGTCAATGACGTAACCAGGAAAGACGCACTGGTCGTTGATCAGAACTTCGTACAAAGCACAGAAAAAGGAAAGGTGGTTTTCGTGGTAAACCAGCAGGGAAATACCAGGACAGCTTCTGCGCGAATTGTAGAAACAGGCCTGAACTACGACGGGAAGATAGAAATCCTGAGCGGGCTGGCCGCCGGCGATCTGGTGATTACACAAGGTTACCAGGAAGTCGTAGACGGACAGGCCGTGTCCTACTAGACCCCTGCCCTAACCTGAAAAACCCATCAAAATCTTGAAAATTCTATGAAATTCAACGAATATAAAACCTTGGGGTTCACCAATTGGTGCGTAGAAAACAGGACGACCATCTATATTTTTACGTTCATCATCACCCTGGCAGGTTTTATGGTTTACAGCAACCTGCCGAAGGAACAGTTTCCGGACATCAAAATTCCCCAGATCTACATCAATACGGTATACTTTGGTACTGCTCCTGCAGATATAGAGAATACCATTAACAAACCGATTGAAAAGCAGCTTAAATCGCTGAATGGCGTTAAAAGAATAAAGTCCAACGCCCTGCAGGACGTTTCTGTGATTCTTGTCGAGTTTACGCCGAACGTAGAAGTCGAAGACGCCTTGCAGCGTGTTCGCGACGCCATTGACAAAGCGAAAAGTGACTTGCCGCAGAACCTGGATACAGGCCCCACCGCTCAGGATGTAAACTTCTCGGAATTCCCGATCATGAACGTCAACATGGCGGGTAATTTCTCTCTGAAGCAACTCAAAGAATTTGCCGAAGACCTGCAGGACGGGATCGAAGCACTTCCCGAAATTACCCGGGTTGACATTCTCGGCGCGCTGAACCGTGAAATCCAGATCAACGTCAACCTGCCCCGGATGCAGGCTGCCGGCTTGTCGTTCTATGACATTCAGTCGGCGCTGCAAGGTGAAAACATCAACATCTCCGGTGGCGAGCTGAACGTGCATGGCGTACGTCGTACGGTACGCGTGAAAGGCGAGTATACCAACGTGGTAGATATGGCCAATATGCGCATCCGCACCGCCACCGGCGCAGTAGTCAGGCTGGGCGACGTAGCCGAAGTAATCGACAGCTTTGAAGAGCAGCAGGATTTTGCCAGGCTCGACGGCAAGTCGGTCGTTACACTGAACGTGATCAAAAGGTCGGGCGAAAACCTGGTAGATGCCTCCGATAAAATCCAGGAGATTATCGAAGAATACAAGGAAAACCGGTTTCCGGCAGGGCTTGATATTAAGATTACTGCCGACCAGTCGGTGCAGACACGCGCCGACATCCACGATCTGATCAATACCGTAATCCTCGGCTTTATCTTCGTGGTGTTTGTACTGATGTTCTTCATGGGGGTACGCGATGCTATCTTCGTTGCTATGGCCGTTCCGCTTTCCGCATTGGTCGCATTTGTATTGATGCCAATCGTAGGTCCTGTTTTCGGAACGAGCTTTACCCTTAATACCATCGTACTTTTCGCCTTTCTGCTGGGGATCGGCCTTGTGGTAGACGATGCCATCGTGGTAATAGAAAACACGCACCGGCTCTTCAACGATCACAAGGAATGGACCATTCAACAGGCTGTAAAAGCTGCTGCCGGGGAGGTTTTTGTACCCGTTTTATCAGGTACGCTAACGACCATCGCGCCGTTTGTGCCGCTTTTATTCTGGGTGGGAATCGTGGGTGAATTCATGAAATTCATGCCGCTTACCCTGATTATTACCCTGGGCGCATCACTTTTTGTGGCCTACGTGATGAACCCTGTTTTCGCAGTTTCCTTCATGGGCAGGCATGCGGAAGAAAAAGCAAACTATGACTACAGTTTCAAGAGCATCAGAAGGGCTATTGTCATCATGGGTGTCGCGGCGCTCCTCGGCTACCTGATCGACCGCGGGATAGGTAACTTCATGGTTTTCCTGATCGTCCTGTTCCTGTTCAACCATTACCTGCTGACGCCGAAAGTATTGCTCCCCTTCCAGGAGAAATTGCTTCCGGCTTTGAAAAATGGTTACGGAAAGCTGATCACCTGGCTCCTGGTAGGATGGAGACCCGTATTTGCGATTGTGGGAATGTTGGGATTATTCATAGTCACCTTCATCATCGTATCTATCGCCAAGCCTGAGGTTGTCTTCTTCCCCAGCGGAGACCCCGACTACGTCTATATCTATAACAAGATGCCTGTCGGTACCGACGCGCGCGTGACAGACTCGCTCACCAAAATTATTGAAACGCGGGTATTTGACGTACTGGAAAAAGAGGATGCCATGAGCATCGTCAACTCGGTAATAGCCAACGTCGGTAAAAACGCCGGTGACCCTTACAACCCGGACCGGTCTGCCACTCCGCACAAATCCAAAGTGACCGTAGCTTTTGTGTACGGCACGGAACGCGGCGGAAAATCGACCCAGGTGATCCTGAACAAAATCCGTGAATCGCTTTCCAATATTCCGGGAACCGAAATATCCGTCGAAAGGGAATCGACCGGTCCGCCGACCGGGAAGCCCATTTCCATCGAAATTACTGGGGACGACTTCGTAGTCCTGCAAAAGCTGGAAAAGGATGTTATGGCGCGGATCAGCGAATCAGGCATTGAAGGTATCGACCAGCTGCGTTCCGACCTGGTTACGAACAAGCCCGAAGTGATTATTGATATTGACCGGGAAAAGGCACAACGCGAAGGCATAAGCTCGCAGCAGGTGGCGATGGCCATCCGGACCAGCCTTTTCGGTCTTGAGATCTCTAAATTCCGGGACGATAAAGACGAATATCCCATTATGCTTCGCCTGGAAAAGGCCGACAGGGATCACATTGAGAAGCTGATGAGCCTGAATGTGGTATACCGTGATATGAATATGGGCGGCGCATTGCGGCAAATTCCGATCACATCGGTGGCCAACATTCGTTATTCCACAACATTCAGCCAGATCAACCGGAAAGACCAGCGAAGAATCATCACACTGGGTTCCGATGTGGTGCCGGGTTATAATGCCAACATTATCGTGGGCCAGATCAATCAATTGATTTCCAACATGGAAATCCCGAACGGCTACGTGATTTCTATGGGCGGTGAACAAGAGGAGCAGGCCGAATCGATGGCATTTCTCGGAACGGCATTTCTGGGCGCAATTCTCCTGATTTACCTGATCCTGGCTACTCAATTCAACTCGGTAGTGAAACCTTTCATTATTTTCTTCACAATTTTGCTTTCGCTGATCGGTGTCTTCCTGGGTTTTGTGATTTTCGACAAAACCTTCTCGATTATTATGTCGGGGGTGGGGATAATCGCGCTTGCCGGGATTGTGGTAAAGAACGGGATTCTACTGATTGAATTCATTGACGAGCTTCGGGACCGGGGTGTGCCCATGCGGGAAGCCGTAATCGAAGGCGGATCTATCCGGCTTACGCCGGTATTGCTGACCGCTTCGGCGGCAGTGCTCGGGCTAATCCCGCTGGCATTCGGGATCACGATTGACTTCGTGGGGCTGTTCCGCGATCTTTCACCGCACCTGATCATAGGCGGTCCGAGCGCCGTTTTCTGGAATATCCTCGCCTGGACCATCATTTTCGGGTTAACTTTTTCTACCATCCTCACGCTTGTTCTGGTACCTTGTATGTACTACCTCAACGAGAAAATCCGTGACAAATGGTTCAGGAAGAAGCCTGAGATGGCTTAATTGATCCGGTACACCAAAAAAGCCCCGGTCGCCTGTGCGACCGGGGCTTTTTTAAACCCTGTCGGAGAACTCTTTCTCAGTGAAAGAAATCTTTCATTTTTTCAAAGAAATTCTTCTCATTCTTGCCCGGTTTCGGGGCAAAATTGGCCGAATCACGTAATTTCTCAAGCATAGCCTTCTCTTCCGCCGACATGGTTTGCGGAGTCCAGATACTTACGTGAACCAGCTGGTCACCTTTTGCATAACCATTCAGGTCTTTGATTCCTTTGCCTTTAAGGCGGAGAATTTTACCCGATTGCGTGCCTGCCTCTATGTTGATTCTGGCTTTGCCGTCAATAGTGGGGATTTCCAGGGTGGTACCGAGCGATGCATCCGCGAAGTTGAGGTGCAAGTCAAAGACTACGTTGTTCCCGTCGCGTTTCAGCATTTCGTCTTCCTCTTCGTCAATCACGATGAGCAGATCTCCGGGAATTCCGCCACGCACAGGAGCATTTCCTTTGCCTGACATTGACAACTGCATCCCCTCGCCTACTCCGCCCGGGATATTCAGCGTAATCATGTCGTCCTGCATCAGGCGTCCTTCACCGGCACAGGATTCGCACCTTTCCTTCACAATCTTCCCCTCACCGGCGCAGGTCGGGCAGGTGCTGGTAGACACCATCTGCCCCATAATGGTATTGACCACCTTACGCACCTGGCCTGAGCCATTACAGGTGGTACAATTGGAGAGGCTGGTTCCACCCTTAGCCCCGTTTCCGGAGCAGGTATTACAGCTTACATAGCGTTTTACCTTTATCTTTTTCTCGACGCCATTTGCCACTTCCTTAAGATTCAGTTTCAATTTGATCCTCAAGTCAGTTCCTTTCCTCCTCCGCTGGCCTCCGCCGCCAAAAATATCACCGAACGGACTTCCTCCGCCGCCAAAAATATCGCCAAACTGGGAGAAAATATCCTCCATCGTGAAGCCACCGCCAAAACCGCCGGCTCCGGCTCCGCCGTTCATCCCTGCATGACCGAACTGGTCATAACGCTGGCGCTTTCCTTCATCACTCAGCACACTGTACGCTTCGGCAGCTTCCTTGAATTTCTCTTCGGCTTCTGCGTCTCCCGGGTTTTTATCAGGATGAAACTTGAAGGCCAGCCCCCGATAGGCTTTTTTAATCTCGTCGGCGGTGGCGGACTTGCTCACTCCGAGTACTTCGTAGTAATCTCTTTTCTTCGACATATTTAAAGACGTTCAGACACGCTATACCCCTACCACTACTTTGGCGTAGCGAATCACCTTGTCATTAAGGAAATATCCTTTTTCAAGGACCTCGATAACCCTCCCTTTCTGATCTTCGGAAGGAGCCGGGAATTGCGCAACTGACTCATGCAGATCGGCGTCAAACGGCTCCCCTTTGGCTTCCATCGGCTTGAGACCCTCGCTTTCAAGCGTACGGAGAAGCTTGGAATAGATCAATTCGATCCCCTCTTTCACGGCATCCAAACCTTCTCCCTGTCCTTCAAACGCCGCCCGCGCTCTTTCAAAATCATCCACAACCGGAAGCAATGATTTCAGCAAACCGGCATTTGCGGTAGAAATCAATTCGAGGCGTTCCCTTGAGGTACGCTTCCGGAAATTTTCAAACTCAGCATACAAACGCAGGTACTTGTCTTTAACCTCGCCGATCTCCTGTCTGGCTTCTTCAAGCGGATCTGCTTCGGCGTTTTGCTCTGTCGTCCCCTCGCTCTGTTCGCCGGACGTGTTGTCAGATACTTCTTCGGAGCCTCCGGCACCAGGATTCAGCTCCTCCTCGTTTACCTTATTTTCAGCCATAATTGTCTCACTAAAACTATTTTTTCAATTCGTATCTACTGTTAAAAATCTTTGCCAGCGCTTTTTAACTGACAACTTGACACAAAATTGTAACTTTGAGTCATGACGGTCGACGATCTCACGCAACAGCAACGCAGCATCCGGGTAAAGGAACTGGCGCAATCCGTCGGTTTCGACGCCTGCGGGATCTCGCGGGCAGGCTTCCTTGAAAAAGAGGCTCCCCGCCTCGAAAAATGGCTGCGTGAGAAGAAGCATGGCGCCATGTCCTGGATGGAGAACCATTTCGACAAAAGACTTGACCCTACCAGGCTCGTCGAAGGCTCAAGGTCGGTCATTTCCGTTTTGCTGAATTATTTCCCTGAAAAACCCCTTCCTTCGGAACCCGCCGACTACAAAATTTCGAAATATGCCTACGGCGAAGATTATCATTTTGTCCTGAAAGACAAGCTGAAACAACTGGTAGAGCTCCTGCGGGAAAATTTCGGCACCGTTGAGGGGCGCGCATTTGTCGACTCCGCGCCGGTTATGGATAAGGCCTGGGCGGAACGCGGGGGACTCGGCTGGATAGGTAAGCATACCAACCTGATTACGAAGCAAAGCGGCAGTTTTTTCTTTATCGGGGAACTGATCGTTGACCTGGCGCTGTGGCCCGACCAGGCCATCGGGGATTTTTGCGGCACCTGCACCCGCTGCATCGACGCTTGCCCTACCGATGCCATTGAGGCGCCCTATGTGGTGAACGGGAGCAAATGTATCAGCTATTTCACCATCGAGCTGAAAGACGCCATACCTGATGAAGTCAGCGGTCAGTTTGCTAACTGGGTGTTCGGCTGCGACATCTGCCAGGATGTTTGTCCGTGGAACAGGTTCTCCCGGCCGCACAGCGAGCCGCTCTTTCACCTGAACCCCCAGCTCAGCCAGTTCAGCAAGTCCGATTGGGAAGAAATCTCGGAAGAAGTGTTCCGGGAAGTTTTCAGACGATCACCTGTAAAACGCGCCAAACTGGAAGGCTTGAAAAGAAACATCGCCTTCGTCAGGGAAAAGAAAAACCGGTGACCGCTGTTTGCAACTGCCGGATCACGGTCTGTGACCCGGTCCGGCTAATTTTCCTGTAATTCCAGTTTAAGGAAATGCCCGGTGTAACTGCCTTTTTTCCTGGCAACCTCTTCGGGAGTACCGCTTGCAATCACCCGCCCCCCCTGGCTCCCCCCTTCGGGCCCCATGTCAATGATATAGTCGGCGACTTTGATTACGTCCAGGTTATGCTCGATAATCAACACCGTATTCCCTTTCTCAACCAATTGCTCAATCACCTGCAAAAGCTGGCTGATATCACGGAAATGCAGCCCGGTAGTAGGCTCATCCAGAATGTAAAGTGTACTTCCGGTATCTCTTTTTGACAGCTCTTCGGCAAGTTTGACACGCTGCGCCTCACCTCCGGACAGCGTAGTGGCATGCTGGCCCAGGGTAATGTAGCCCAACCCCACATCAAACAGGGTTTTCACCTTTCTCAATATCCGCGGGTGATTCTCAAAAAAATCCAATGAGGCCTCTACCGTCATATCCAGCACGTCGGCAATCGACTTGCCCTTGTACCTTACTTCCAGCGTTTCGCGGTTGAACCGCTTTCCCTTACAGGTTTCACAGGCCACATGTACATCGGGAAGAAAGTCCATCTCGATACGCTTCATACCGGCGCCTTCACAATCTTCGCAACGCCCGCCCTTCACATTAAAGGAAAACCGGCCGGGTTTGTAGCCGCGGATTTTAGCCTCAGGCAGTTCGGAGAATAAAGTCCTGATTTCGGAAAACAAGTTGGTATAAGTTGCCGGGTTGGAGCGCGGCGTGCGGCCAATCGGCGACTGGTCTACTTCAATTACTTTATCGATATTTTCCAAACCCGTGATGCTCTTATAGGGCAGCGCCTCACGCCGGGAACGGTAGAAATGCTTGCTGATCAGCGGGTGCAGGGTCTCATGGATGAGCGAAGACTTTCCGCTGCCGCTCACGCCGGTAACACAGATAATTGTCCCCAGCGGCAGACTGATATCGACATTTTTGAGATTATGCCCGGTACTGCCTTTCAGTTCCAGGAACTTACCATTTCCTTTTCGCCGGGTCGCCGGCACCCTGATCTGGTCCGAACCGTTGAGGTAGCGGGCGGTGAGCGAGCCGTTGGCGATAAATTCCGTCGGGGTACCCGTTCCGACGACCTGGCCGCCATGACGACCTGCCCCGGGGCCTATGTCGAGGATATAGTCGGATGCAAGCATCATGTCCTTATCGTGCTCTACCACAAGCACGGTATTCCCGATATCGCGCAGATTTTTCAGCGACTCGATCAGCTTGACATTGTCCCGCTGATGCAGGCCGATACTCGGCTCGTCCATGATATACAGTACTCCCGTCAGCTGGGTACCAATCTGGGTAGCGAGCCGGATCCGCTGGGCCTCACCCCCGGAAAGCGTTTTCAGCGCCCGGTTGAGCGTGAGGTACCCCAACCCGATGTCCAGCAAAAAGCCGGTTCTTTTCCTGATTTCTTTCAGTACTTCATGTGCAATCGTACGCTGCCGGTCCGACATCCGGTCTTCCAGCCCAGTCATCCAGGCGGAAAGCTCGCTTACGTCCATGTCGGAGAGCTCCGAGATGTTTTTGCCGTCAATCTTGAAGAAAAGAGATTCTTTTTTCAGCCGTGCGCCGTGACATTCGGGGCATTCGGTTACCACGAGGAAATCTTTCAGCCAGTCCTGAATTTTATCAGACCCGGTTTCCTGCTGCTTTCTCAAAAAACTGATAATTCCTTCAAATTTGGTATCCCAATCGGTTCCGGGGTACTTTTTTGACGGCACCGGTATCGGGTCCTGGCTGCCATGCAGGATCATGTCAATAATTTCCTGCGGGAATTTGGAAAGCGCAGTAGTCAGGTTCAGCTTGTGCGGCTTAAGAAGGGCCTCCAGCTGCTTGAAAATCCAGGCGTCACGGTACTCGCCCAAGGGCGCGATACCACCCCGGCTAATGGTCAGGGTCTTGTCGGGAATAACGGATTCTTCGGTTATTTCTTCGGTAAGACCGAGTCCCTGGCAAACCGGGCACCAGCCATAGGGTGAATTAAAAGAGAAATTGTTAGGCGCCGGGTCGTCATAGCTAATGCCGGACTCGGGGTCCATCAGGTTTTGGGAAAAATAATGAACTTCCTGGTGGTCATCCAGGAGCATCAGCGCTCCCTTCCCGTGTTTAAAGGCAATATCAAGCGACTTACCTAAACGATAGCGGTCTTCTTCCTTCGGGATCACCCGGTCTATTACAATTTCCACGTCGTGAATCTTGTACCGGTCAAGCTGCATTTTGGGCACAATATCCTGCACTTCGCCGTCAACACGCACCTTGTTAAACCCAAGGCGCGCAATCTGGACAAACAACTCGCGGTAGTGGCCCTTCCGGCCTTTCACAACCGGTGCAAGCAGGGTCACTTTCCTGCCGTTGTATTGCTGCAGAAGATGACTTACGATCTGATCCTGCGACTGCTTGACCATTTTCCGGCCGGTGACGTAGGAAAACGCTTCACCGGCGCGGGCGAAGAGGAGCCTTAGAAAGTCATAGATTTCGGTGACAGTCCCTACCGTTGAACGGGGGTTCCGTGAAGTCGTCTTCTGCTCGATGCTGATTACCGGCGAAAGCCCCTCGATTTTATCCACGTCGGGCCGTTCCATCTCGCCGATAAAACCCCTTGCATAAGCCGAAAAGCTTTCCATGTACCGCCGCTGCCCTTCCGCGTAAATCGTGTCAAACGCAAGAGACGATTTTCCGCTTCCGCTGATACCGGTCACCACTACCAGCTTGTTGCGGGGGATCGTCACATCGATATTTTTCAAATTATGTTCCCGTGCTCCCTGAACTACTATCTGTTCATGACCGGTAAGCTCTATGTCGTTCAAAATTACTGTCGGTTGTAGATGGTCAATGGGCGGATCAAAGCATCCGGACCCGTAATTTCCTAACGCAGCCTGGCTCCGGAAAATTCCCGGGACCAGGCTGTGTCTTTAGCATACCAATAGAAACGTCTTGCGGGGAGAAATTTCCAAACCGCTCCCGGTGTATAACTACCGGAGAAGCCGGGTCAGGCTACCGATTTAAGAAGCGCCAGCGACGATTTCTCAAATTTCTCCTGCGCGTAGTCAAGTGTAACGGTAAACGTTTTGACGTCTGACTGGGAAGGCAGTTCGAACATGGCGTCGGTCATGATAGACTCGCAGATTGACCGCAATCCCCTCGCACCCAATTTGTACGCGACGGCCTGCTCGACGATATAATCCAAAACCGAATCTTCGAAAGCGATGTCAATTCCTTCCAGCGCGAACAGCTTTTTATACTGCTTGATCAGCGCATTTTTCGGCTCGGTCAGGATCTGGCGCAGTGCCTGGGCATCAAGCGGGTTGAGATAGGTAAGCACCGGCAGACGGCCGATCAGCTCGGGAATCAGACCAAAAGATTTAAGATCCTGGGCCGATATATACCGCATCAGGTTCTCTTTGTCGAAAATTTCGATAATCCTGGAATCATTACTGAAACCGATAGGACGCGTGTTGATCCGCTTGGCTATATGACGGTCAATGCCTACAAAAGCGCCCCCGCAAATGAAAAGGATATTCTCGGTGTTCAGCGCGATCATTTTCTGATCGGGGTGCTTGCGTCCGCCCTGGGGAGGAACATTCACGATAGACCCCTCCAGCAACTTCAAAAGCGCCTGCTGCACGCCCTCGCCGCTCACGTCCCTGGTAATAGAAGGATTATCGCTCTTACGGGCTATTTTATCAATTTCATCTATATAGACGATCCCACGTTCCGCCTTTTCAACGTCGAAATCTGCCGCCTGCAGGAGACGGGTCAGGATAGTTTCCACGTCTTCACCGACATACCCGGCTTCGGTTACGGTGGTGGCATCGGCTACACAAAACGGCACTTCCAGGATACGCGCCAGCGTTTTGGCCAGGTAAGTCTTACCGGTACCCGTCTCGCCGGCCATGATAATGTTCGACTTCTCAATCATCACATCATCCGCGTCGGCCGGTTGGGTAAGGCGCTTATAATGGTTATAAACGGCCACGGACAGCGAGCGTTTCGCCTCATCCTGCCCGATTACATATTGGTCAAGAAAACGTTTTATTTCTACCGGCGGAATCAGGTTCAGCTTGGGCAATTTTTTCCGGCCCTTCTTTTCTTCTTTGCTTCCGAACTCCTCCAATACCACCTGATGCCCCTGCTCGATACAATTGTTGCAGATATGCGCATCGATGCCGGAAAGCAACAATTCTACTTCATTTTTACGTCGCCCGCAGAACGAGCATGTCACTGATGCCATATTGTAAGATTATTCAGTTATAGCGGTTTTTATTACAGCTACTTTTATCCGGTCCGCCAGTTTATAAATTCCAGCAAAGTTCGTTTTTTTTGTCGCTTTATCCAAATGACGACCGAAACAGGATCCCCTCGTCAAAGCGTTGCTGATGAGGGAGTATCGGATAAAAAAACACGCTCGTTTCAGGAAATGTCTTTTTCTTCCTTTTTTGCCCGCTCCCAATACTCATCCATTTCGGCAAGTGACATTTGGTGAAGGGCTTTACCCTCGGCCCGCGCGTGGGTTTCCAGGTAGCTAAAGCGCCGTATAAATTTCCGGTTAGTCCGCTCAAGCGCGGTTTCAGGGTTAAGGTCCACGAAACGGGCATAGTTAACCAGTGAAAACAAAACGTCGCCGAACTCGGCTTCCGCGGCCTGCTGGTCTACCGGTTGCCCTGAATCGGGACTGATCAGCTCCCTGAATTCCATGATTTCTTCCGACACCTTCTCCCATACCTGCGACTTTTCCTCCCAGTCAAAGCCGGCCCCACGGGCCTTCTCCTGGATGCGCATGGCCTTTACCAAAGCAGGCAACGATTTGGGAACGCCCGCCAGCACCGACTTATTTCCTTCCTTGAGCTTTAATTGCTCCCAGTTTTGCTTTACCTGGTCTTCGGTATCTGCGGAAATGGTAGCCCCTGTTTCATCCGGATAGATGTGTGGATGTCTTCGGATCAGCTTCTCGCAGATCGCATTTAATACATCAGCTATGTCAAAGGCTTTGGTTTCGGAGGCTATTTTGGCATAGAACACCATGTGTAAGAGGAGATCTCCCAACTCCTTCTTAACTTCATCCAGGTCCTGGTCGAGGATTGCATCGGAAAGCTCGTAAGTTTCCTCGATGGTAAGGTGCCGCAAACTCTCCAGGGTCTGTTTCCGGTCCCACGGGCATTTCTCCCTGAGCTCATCCATAATGGTAAGCAGTCGGTCAAAAGCGGCCAACTCTTCGCTGCGTCTTTCGTTCGGTGACATCGGCTTTCGTTTATCTTGCAAACAACAGGCGGTAAAGCTAATCACAATCGGCCGTATTGCACGCAGCCTTCGACTTACTGTTGAAGCGAATTCTTCAGTACGCAGTACTCGGCCAGCAGCGCCCAGCAATGGGCCTCGCATTCCCAGTACATATGAAACCAGCCGGAATGCGCAACCCGGTAGAGCCACCGGTGCTCGTAGGCCGTCAGCAAGCCTGCAATAAAAAACCAGAATCCGTCAAAGGTACGGGCTGTGAACTTTTCAAGATCAATTTCGGGCGGCCTGATGCCGAAACGCAGAAGCGAGGTGGAGAGCAATACCCGGTCCATTGGATGGAGGTCTGTCTCGAGCAGGACATGGCAGGTATCGATGAGTTCCTGCTTTACCCGCTTCAGAATAAGCGGGTCGAATGCCGCCATCAGCCTGGTCACGTGATAGATAATCAGGGGCGTCCGGGGGTATTGGTGAGCACATCGGAAAGGTTCGTGCCTGTAACGACCGGATTCTATAACGGAGCGGATATAAAGGAGGCTGTCCTGATCGTGCTGATTAAAAGGCAGCTTATATTGATAGATACAATACAGGAGGTTGCTGAGCACGCAGACGTCGAACTCTATATACATATTTTTCCCGAACCAGGTGGAATACGCGCGCAGCTTCCGGTATTCAGGGTAGGTATTTTTTATCCAAAGTCGGGTTCCGTTCGCATGGGCCGCAAGCTTTTCTTTCAGCCACAACAGCTCATCGGAGGCAGGGTTGCCGGTCAGGTAGACCATAGCGGTATCGTCCGCATCATCCGGGATCCTGAAATGATCGAAATGCCTGAACACATACCCGTTTGAAAAGTGGTCAGTAGGCCGGGTCCTCCAGAAATTGTAGGTCTTTAAGCCGTCTTTATTCTGAAAAGCGGGGTAGTTGATAAGGATGCGCGCATTGATTTTCCGGATGAGCTCCCTTAGATCATCGCCCTCTATGTCCTTTTCCAGGGACTGGAGCGTAAAGGCAGTGATTACCGAAAAAAAGAGATTGGTATCATCGCGGCGATACCCAAGCCTGCGATTGGTCCGATACGCGGGAAACAAACCTGGCGGAAAGTTACCCTCTCCGCCAGATTGTAAAGATGCAATATTCTCCAGGATTTTTCGGAGCACTAGTTTTGCTTTTTCAGTTCCAGATATTCCATGCGGGTAATGCCCTGGGTTTCATTGGTTATCTGAACCACCACCGCGATACGGGGCGCATCGCCAACTGATCTGAGTAATTTATTACCCACCGCTTTGATTTTGATTTTGTCCCGGCTGGCTTCTTCCTGGATATTCATATCAATCGCCAGGGAACGGTTACCGACTTTTTTAGCGTCGTTCAGGATATAATTGTTAATGAGCTCTCCAATCGTCCCCTGGTTATATTTGTCACGGATTTTATAGTCGATTTCAAAGCTGGTGTTGTTGCGCGCGCTCACGCTCCAGTTGTGGAAAGCAGTTTTTGCCCCTTCCGAAAGCTCAGTCTGATAAGTCCCGTCGTAGCTGAAATCATTGAGTTTCGGATCTTCATCAATCACGTTGCTTACTTTCTGAAAACTCACCTGGTCGGGCGTACGGGCCGTTTTGTTATCCGCACCCACATATTCAAGCGAGACATCTATCCGGGCGGCGCCATCGCCTCCTTTCAGCAACCTGCCCTGACCGCTCAACCGGACCTGGCTGCCGCTTACGGGCACCGATTCGTTAATAGAAAAAGCGGAGTCCGCGGTAATTTCAACGTTTTCCAGGAAATAAACCTCTTTTTTCTTCGAAAGCGTACCCTGGTTGCCAAATTTGTAAGTGTCTTCAATGTAATAACCAATGCCGAGGCGGTTGTTGGCCTTTCTTGTTACGACCCATACATAAAACGAGCTGCGGTTGTCTTTTACCGGGTTGGTATAATAAACGCCCACGAATCCGTCCGCCCGGTTGGGCCCAACGCCCGAATTGTCGTCTTTACAAGCTCCGACAATCAATATTAAAAGTAGAAAGGCCAGCTTCTTCATAATTGATAGAAAAACTTTGTTCGTAACAGGATTCAAAACGGAATTTTAAGCGGGTTGTTATTCCCGGTCGGAGAGGTATGTTAAAAAAATGTGCCAGCCACCGGTTCCCCGTTAAAATCAACATTTCGAAAACCCGCTACGTCGAATAAAAAGTATATTTGTCGAAGGGCCCTGTCGGCCTCCATTTCGATATTCAGTATGAAAAAATTTGCGACCAGAGCGATTCACGCGGGCTCCGAGCCCGACCCGACCACAGGTGCGGTAATGCCGCCTATTTATCAGACCTCCACGTATGCGCAAAAAAGCCCGGGCAACCACAAAGGCTATGAGTACTCTCGTATGCGGAACCCGACGCGGCATGCCCTTCAGACCGCGTTGGCAGACCTTGAAAACGGGAAGTGGGCTTATTGCTACGCAAGCGGAATGGCTGCGATTGACGCAGTGCTCAAGCTGCTGCGACCGGGGGACGAGGTGTTGGCCTCGCTCGATTTATACGGCGGGACTTTCCGGATGATGAAGCTGATTTTCGAGCCCTACGGCATCATCTTCAAATTTATAGATCTGAAAACACCCGGCCTGTTTGAAAAAAGCATTACGCCTGCCACCCGGATGGTCTGGATGGAAAGTCCCTCCAACCCGCTTTTAAGAATTACGGACATTGCCGCTGTTACTCAAATCGCCGGCAAAAAGGGGATTATCAGCGTAGTAGACAGCACTTTCGCGTCACCCTATCTTTGCAACCCGCTTGATTTAGGCGCCGACATTGTGATGCATTCCGTCACCAAATACCTGGGCGGCCATTCCGACGTGATTATGGGCGCTCTGATCGGCAAAGATGAAAACCTGGGTCGCCAGCTTGAATTCCAGCAAAAAGCAACGGGCGCCGTTCCCGGTCCGCAAGACTGCTTCCTGGTTCTGAGAGGGCTTAAGACCCTTCATCTGCGAATGCGCCGGCATTGCGAGAATGCGATGGCCGTGGCAGAATGGCTAAGCGGGCACAAGAAAGTTGGCACCGTTTATTACCCCGGATTACCCACCCATCCCGAGCACGAACTCGCAGGAAAACAAATGCGCGGGTTTGGCGGTATGGTCTCTTTTGACGTCCGGAAGGAAGCCGGAGCAGATGCAATCGGTACCATGGAAAAACTGCAGCTTATAACGGTTGGCGAATCGCTGGGCGGGGTAGAGTCGCTTTGTGCCTATCCGCCCAAAATGAGCCATGCCACCTTTTCACCTGAGGAAAGAGAAAACATGGGAATTCGTAACACCCTGATCCGCCTCAGTATAGGCGTAGAAGACGTGGACGACATTATCACTGATCTTGATCAAGCACTCGGAGGTTAATGAGTTACCTGTCCTTCAACAAAGCCTCTATCCGCGCGGTCACCCCGACCGACCCTTACCACCGGAAAGCCAGAGAGATCTGTCTTTCGTGGCTGGACGGCGCCGCGCACTTTTCCCTACATACCTCGGGATCGACGGGCTTGCCCAAAGAAATCGTAGTGAAGCGGGCCCAATTACAGGCGAGTGTAAGGGCAAGCGCCGACGCGCTGTCTCTGCAGCCGCATTCCCGCGTGCTTGCCTGTATAAATATTAACTATGTCGGGGGATTTATGATGCTGATACGGGCAATGGAGCTTGACTGGGAAGTGGTACTCGTTCCTCCTGTCAGCAACCCCTTGCTGGATCTGCCTGCCACGCTCTCTTTCGATTTTGCAGCCCTCGTACCGATGCAGCTTGCCGAAATTATTTCCAATGAACGCACCCGCGATCTTCCCCAAAAACTGGGGAAAATTCTCCTCGGCGGCGTAGGCCTTACACCGGCCCAGTACGACGCCTTTCAAAAGCTCGGGCCGGAAATCTATCTCGGCTACGGCATGACTGAAACCGTGTCGCACGTAGCCCTACGCAGCCTTTCAGACGCTCATGATGCCCCCTACCGCCTCACCGGAGACCTGGAAATCGGGACCGATGCCCGGGGTTGCCTGTATCTCCGCGGCGCCGTGACCGATTTTGAGCTGGTCCAAACGAACGACCTCGCCATGGTATCTGCCGATAGAAAATCATTTAGAATACTCGGACGAATTGACAACACCGTAAATTCGGGCGGCATCAAAATGCAGCTGGAAACACTGGATTACCAGTTTGGCGCTGTTTTCCGGGAAGCCGGGATCAGCAACCGTTTCTTTTTCTGGAAAATGCCCGATCCCCGTCTGGGTGAGGCGCTGGTACTCGTGGTAGAAGGGGAAAATACGCTGCAAAAGCAAATTAGGGCCCTTGTTGAAGAGCATCTGGAACGCAACAAACGCCCCCGAAAGATCTGCTTTACAGAATTGTTTTTGATGACAGGAAGCGACAAAGTAGACAAATCCCGTACCTTTGACACCTTATCCGGGCCGGCAGCGGCCGACAATATTTCCGTATCATGACGCTCCAATCGAAACAATACCAGGTTAACATCCAAACCAACCCGACCATTCCGCCGCCCTATGCGCATACCTGCAGGATCGTGGTAGACGAGAACCCGGCGTACCTGGTTCTGTCTTACAAATTGCGCTATACCGAACGTGATGAGCTGACCGAAGATGAAATTCTGGATGAGGGGTTTTCGATGGATGACGACTTTAGCTGGAGCGGCAAACTCAATAAGGTATGGAAAGAACAGTTTGAATCCATTTTAAAAAGTACACGCCTTAATACACAGCTGTCTTCCAGCAGCGACTACGCCATCGAAATCAGGACAAAGGAGGGCGATAGCGAAGAAAAGGGCTACGTATCCAAGAGAGAAACGCAGCGATGGGTCTACTTTATCCAGGAAATAAAGCAGGCGATATTCGAATCCGAAAAAATTGAGGTTCCCCTTGCCATCGAATACCGCAGGATCGAAAACAAACGTGAAACGAAGGTCTTACTGAACGGGGTTTTCCTGGATCGTAGTTTTACAATCCGGGTGGATGACCGACCGGTTGAGCAACTGGATTGGAGCATTCTCCAGCATACCATCGACCTGATCTTTAACGAAACCGAAATTGACTACGAGGAACAGCTGAACGGCCGGCCGGTTCAGGACGGTCACTACCTGCAGCTTCCGGGCCTGGGTTGGTTCCAGCTGGAGGTTGGGATCACCGCGCGTTACGACGACATTTCAATATTGGAAAACATCGTCAAAACCATGGAAGCGTTCATTAAAGGCGAGGGCGGACGCCTATTGAACGGCAAGTAGCTTTGCCATTTCGCCGGTTAACTCGCGGAGACGCTGCACCGGCAGAGAGGCCGACGGAGTTGCCGTTGTGAAGCTCCCGAGGTACCGGTAAACTTCAGCAATATCTGATTTTGCCAGTTCCAGTGTAGGAATGCCGGGGAAATCCGAGCTAAGTATTACCGTTCCTTTTATCTGTAGCAAATTGAAGGCACGCCTGAAGTATACGCTTTGCTTCGTCGTGATCACCACATACAGCTCGTTGTTAGCGATCATCTCTATACCCTGCAGCTTTTGAGCCAGAACATGGCTATCCTGAACGGGCAGGTCGCCGGGATTCTCAAAGAGCCTGACCCCCAGCTGCTGGTTATTCAAAAGTTTACGCAGCACTTCAGCCAGGTCTTTCGGTTCACCGGCCTCCACAACTGCCTGGGGCGCTTCAGTGCTTTTTACCTCTCCGGCAACCGGTTCGGATGACCGGGCCGGTGATGGTTCAAAAAGATCCATTTGAACGTTGCCGGCAGGCATAGCGCCCTCCCGAACGGTCCGTTCCGGAGATGGTTCAGGATTTTTTACCGGTTCAGGCATAGCCGGGTTCAGTTTGAGTATCGTACCGGGCGCCAGGCTCCGGCCCCTTTCCCTCAGGTTTTCATTGAGCAAGTGCTCCACCTCTACCCCGAGCAGGTCTGCCATCGTGTCGAGGTAGATCTCATTCGGATTTGCCCGCGCCTCTTCGTAGGCACCCAGCAACGAGCGTTTGATCCCGATTCGCTCGGCGAACTGTTCCTGTGTAAATCCTTTGAGTTTCCTGAGGTACCTTATGTTGTCACTTACCGTGCTCATTGTCACTAAACTCGACAAAAAAATCTGATATTGCGAATACTACGCTGCAAAAGTTAGTATTTTTCTGAAATAAACCATGCTCCGGGCCGATTACTTCCGGCATTGGTCACCCGTTGAACCGGGAACGCGTTTTCCAGGCAGCCCGCCCACCCAAAAACATCGATATGAATACGCAACCGAACATCGAAAGGATTTCCAAAAACGATATCGCAGCGCTGTTCGGCAAGCAGAAGGCAAATGCCCCTGCGGTTGGGCGCACAAGCTATGCCGAGCGAAAGAAGAAGCTCGCGCGAATGCTTGATTACCTGTCGGACCATGAGGCGGAAATCAGGCAGGCTACCTACGCGGACCTGCGCAAGCCCGCCAATGAGGTGATGTTGTCCGAAATTATCGTTCTTACTACGGAGCTTCGCTATCATATAAGGCATCTGCGCCGCTGGATGAAGCCCCATTCCGCCCCCGGAACACTGGTGACATTCGGAACCGAAAGCTGCATCCGGTATGAACCAAAGGGTACCGCCCTTATTATTTCGCCCTGGAACTACCCCGTCAGCCTGGCCATAAAGCCCCTTATTTCGGCAGTAAGCGCGGGATGTACCGCCATTATCAAACCTTCCGAATTCACGCCGAACTCGAATGCTTTTCTAAAAAACTTTGTAAGCAATCTTTTCAACCCGGAAGAAGTTGCGGTACTGGAGGGCGATAAGGAGGTTGCCTCGGATTTGCTGGAGCTGCCCTTCGACCACATTTTCTTCACGGGCAGCCCGGCAGTGGGTAAAGTAGTCATGCGGGCCGCATCGGCCCACCTCACATCTGTTTCGCTGGAGCTTGGCGGTAAATCGCCGGCCGTTGTTGACGAGACCGCCGACGTAGTCGCGGCGGCTAAAAAAATTGTCTGGTCAAAATTTCTGAACAACGGCCAGACCTGTATAGCCCCTGACTACGTGCTGGCACACCGGAAGATCACCGACAGGCTGCTTTCGGAGATATTGAAAGCTATCCAGGCCTTTTACAATCCTGCGGGCGCGGGTATTCACCGCTCTCCCGACTATGCGCGGATCGTCAATACGAGACATTTTCAACGGCTGAAAACCCTGCAGGAGGACGCCCTTCAAAACGGTGCCGAACTCTATTGCGGCGGTTATTGCGACGAAAACGATCTCTTTTTCGAACCTACGGTGCTCACCGGGATAAAGCCTGAGATGGCCTTGATGCATGAAGAAATCTTCGGCCCACTTCTTCCGGTTATTTCCTATGATTCTTCCGAAGAGGCGCTTGCCCGTATCAACGCAGGGCCAAAGCCGCTGGCGCTCTACCTATACAGCCGGAATGAAGACAATATAACGCTTTTCATTTCGCGCACGAGTTCCGGAAACGCTCTGGTAAATGAGGCGCTTGTACAATTTCAGCACCCGGAGGTCCCCTTCGGTGGAATCCAGAACAGCGGACTGGGCAAAGCCAACGGCTTTTTCGGCTTCCAGGAATTCTCCCATCCGAAAGGTATCATCAGGCGCAGGTTCGGTACCATCAGTTTTCTGTACCCGCCCTTCTCGGCAACAACGACAAAAGTTTTAGCTGTTATCAGAAAATACTTCTGATTTACGGATAAACTTCTTTTTTAGCAGCACGGAGGGTGTTGGTCAGGAGACCGCAGATAGTCATCAGCCCGACGCCGCCGGGAACCGGGGTAATAAAGCTGGTTTTCGGGGCAACATCGCTAAAATTCACGTCGCCCTTTATAGAAAATCCGCTTTTTTTCGAAGCGTCTGCCACACGGGTAATGCCCACATCAATTACTACGGCGCCGTCTTTGACATAGTCCGCGGTAACGAATTCAGCCCTTCCCAATGCCACGATCAGGATGTCAGCCGAGCGGCTTATCTCTTTCAGGTTTGTAGTCCGGCTATGGCAAATGGTAACCGTACAATTACCGGGATTATCGTTACGCTGCATCAGGATACTCATGGGCAACCCGACTATCTGGCTTCTGCCGATTACCACACAATGCTTACCGGATGTTTCTATCCCTGACCTTCTGAGCATTTCAATAATGCCGAAAGGCGTGGCAGAAATGTAGGCGGGAAGCCCCTTGCACATACGCCCCACGTTTACAGGGTGAAAGCCATCCACATCCTTCCGGTAGTCTACAGCCTCCATCACACGATTTTCAGAAATATGGGCAGGCAATGGCAACTGAACGATAAAACCATCAATGTCCTCATCCTCGTTGAGTAAATTGATCTGGTCAATGAGCTCGTCTTCCGAAATCGATGCGTCAAAACGCCTCAGCGTTGATTGGAAGCCGATCTCTTCGCAGCTTTTTATTTTTGAAGCCACATAAGTCTCGCTGGCTCCGTCTCCCCCTACCAGGATAGCCGCCAGGTGCGGCTTTTTACCCCCCTTCGCTACCCATTCGGCTGTCTCCAGCCTGATCTCGTTTTTAATAATGGCCGAGAGCGCTTTCCCGTCGATCAATTGCATATTAGAAGATAAGTTTCAATCAGTTATTAAAAATCAGGCCGACAGCCCCTCAATCAGCATGTCTTTCAACTGCTGCATCCCCACGGTAGCTTTTTCCTGGATAAAGCTCATATTGTCTTTAAAGGTGATTTCAGGCCGGTGGACATCGATCACATAGATAGGGGTCTGCGGGCGGGTGTACCTGAACAGCCCGGCCGCGGGATATACCACCAGCGAGGTGCCGATAACGATAAAAATATCGGCCTGTTCCGCTATTTCAATGGCGGGAGACATATTCGGCACTTCTTCCCCGAACCAGACAATACCGGGGCGCAGCTGGCTTCCTTCCTCGCAAAGGTCCCCCGCTTTCAGCTCCCAGCCGGCTATGTCGTATACCAGCGACGGGTTTTTGGTACTTCTGGCCTTAAACAATTCTCCGTGGAGATGTAGTACCTGCGTGGAGCCTGCGCGTTCGTGAAGATTATCCACGTTTTGCGTCACGACATGCACATCAAAAAATTGCTCCAATGCAGCGATGGCATAGTGAGCCGCATTGGGTTCGACTTCCAGCGCCTGTTTTCTCCGCTGATTATAAAACCTGAGCACCAGCTCCATGTCACGGTTCCAGGCTTCAGGAGTTGCAACATCCTCTATCCGATGATTTTCCCAAAGTCCGTTGGCATCCCGAAAGGTTTTTACACCACTTTCGGCACTTACCCCTGCCCCACTCAGTACGACTACTTTTTTCTTCTCCATCGAGATTTCAGGTTGGTTTATTCGGCCAGTTTGAGAATATCGTCATAAGTCAGCGAAGCCGGCTCTACCCCTTTCGGAATTTTGATATTCCGCTTACCAAATGCAATATAAGGCCCATAACGGCCATTCTGAATTTTCACATTCGCATTTTCCTTAAACTCTTTGATGATCTTGTTCGATTCCGCTTCCCGCTTGGCTTTAATAACGCCAATACTCTCTTCCAGCGTAATGGTCTCCAGGCTAAGGCCTTTCCGGAGGGAGTAGTATTTCCCGTCGTGTTTCACGTAAGGCCCAAAACGGCCTTTCCCTTTCGTTACCGGCGAACCTTCAAACTCACCCAGCCCGTCGGAAGATTCCGCAGCCCGTTTCTCTTCTATAATTGCAATCACTCTTTCCTCGTCAACCGTGTACGGGTCGTCAGCGGGGGTCAGGTTGAAATATTTCTCGTCAAACTTCACATAAGGACCATACTTCCCGATGTTGACCACGATCGGCTTATCTTCGAAAAAGCCAACTTCCCTGGGCAATTTGAAAAGGGCCATCGCCTCGTCCAGGGTAATGGTTTCTATGAGCTGTCCCTTCATCAGGTTGGCGTACCGGGGCTTTTCTTCTTCTTCCGCTTCCCCCAGCTGGACATACGGCCCGTACTTTCCAATCCTTACCGATACTTTCCGGCCGGTGACCGGATCTTCACCCAGTTCACGCGTAGTCAGGCTTCTGTCAAATTTCTCGCTTTCTACCGTTGCCACCTGGTGATGGAAGCTTTTGTAAAAATTGTCAATCATTTTTTGCCAGGGCAATTTCCCTTCGGCAATATTATCGAAATCTTTCTCCACGTTGGCGGTAAAAGAGAAATCGATGATGTCTTCAAAATTATTGACCAGGAAGTCATTGACTATGATGCCGGCGTTGGTCGGGAACAGCTTGGCTTTTTCCGTTCCGTAAGTCTCCTTCTTGAGCCCTTCGGTTACAGAGCCGTTTTTTAGTACAAATTCCTTGTAGTTCCTTTCAAGCCCGGGGCGGTCCTCTTTCAGAACATACTCCCTTTTTATTATCGTCGAAATCGTAGGCGCGTAGGTAGATGGCCTGCCGATCCCCATTTCTTCCAGCTTCTTAACGAGGCTCGCCTCGGTGTAGCGGGCGGGCGGGCGGGTAAAACGCTCGGCGGCCCGCAGCGTATTCAGGTCAAGCACCTGGCCTACAGACAGCGGCGGAAGCATTCCCTTCTGCTCCTCGTCATCTGCCAGATCCTCGTCGTTCGACTCCAGGTATACTTTCAGGAAACCTTCAAATTTAATCACCTCACCTTGCGCTACCAGCATTTCGGACGTAGTGGAAATGCCGATCGTAGCGGTAGTACGCTCAATCTGGGCGTCTGCCATTTGGGAAGCAATGGCCCGTTTCCAGATCAGCTCATACAGCCTTTGCTCATTCCGGTCCTTGCTCACCTGTACATCGGAGAACTCGGTAGGCCTGATGGCCTCGTGCGCTTCCTGGGCGGACTCGGATTTCGTTTTATAAATACGCTTGTGATGGAAATCAGCGCCGTATTCCCTCACAATCTGGGTCTGCGCCTTGCCAAGCGCTTCCTGCGAGAGGTTGGTGGAGTCGGTACGCATGTATGAAATCTTACCGGCCTCATACAGTTTCTGAGCCACCACCATGGTCTGCTGAACAGAGAAGCTCAGTTTCCTGGAAGCTTCCTGCTGCAGGGTAGAGGTTGTAAAAGGCGGCGCCGGTGTCTTTTTCGCCGGTTTTGTCTCCAAACCGTTGATCGAGAAAGTAGCGGTGCGGCATTTTTCGAGGAATTCTCGCGCTTCCGACTCCTTTTCAAAATTCTTCGGAAGCTCCGCCTGAAGCACCTTCCCGTTTCCAAGGTCAAAAACGGCAGTAACTTTAAAGCTGTTTTTACTCTCGAAAGCATCCACTTCGCGCTCACGCTCAACGATCAGCCGCACCGCAACAGATTGCACGCGGCCGGCTGAAAGAGACGATTTGCCTATTCGTATTTTTTTCCACAAAACCGGCGACAGCTCATAGCCGACGAGCCGGTCGAGCACCCGTCGCGCCTGCTGGGCGTTCACAAGGTCGATGTCGATAATACGGGGCTGCTCAATCGCTTTTAGCAGTGCACTCTTTGTGATTTCCCGGAACACGATACGCTTAGTGGTATCGGGCAGGTTGAGCGCTTCCTTCAGGTGCCATGAAATGGCTTCCCCCTCACGGTCGTCGTCAGTTGCCAGCCATACCTCGGCATCTTTGGCCAATTTTTTCAGCTCGTTCACGAGCTTCACTTTGTCACCCGAAATCTCATACACCGGCTGATAGCCCGCTTCGACATCCACTCCCATGTCATGCTCGGGCAGATCCCGAACGTGACCGAAACTGGACTTCACCACAAAGTCATCACCCAAATAGTTTTCAATAGTCTTGGCCTTAGCCGGCGACTCCACTATTACCAAATTCTTTGGCATAAAACAATATCAGATTTGGTGTTGTACCACTTGAAGGAGAGATTTTCCCGCCCAAATATAGTAGGTAGTCCTTGACAAAGGAAAACCATTTTATCAAAAGAAGTCTGAAATACCAGCAGGAAGTTATCGCGGAACCGTGGATCCGACTGCTTTCCGATTCACTTTTTGTAAAGAAATGAGTACATCCCGGCACCAACTGCCTATAATTAATTATACTTAATCTAAACTTGTACAAAATCACATTTTTTACCGGCCTGTAACGTCAAGATTTAGAACGATACGGATTGAATTATGTAATTTTACCACTCTTAAAATAGTGATATAGCGATCAATATTTAGTTATGGCGTTTGACATTGATATGATTAAGGGCTTTTATGCCCAACTCGGAGAAAGAGTAGAAGCTGCACGAAAAATAGTAGGGCGGCCACTCACCCTAAGCGAAAAGATCCTGTACGCTCACCTCTGGGATAAAACTCCAACCCAGGCCTATACCAGAGGTGCTGATTACGTTGATTTTGCACCCGACCGGGTAGCTATGCAGGATGCAACCGCTCAGATGGCCCTTCTTCAATTCATGCAGGCCGGACGCCCGAAGGTAGCGGTGCCTTCCACCGTTCACTGTGATCACCTGATCCAGGCGAAAGTAGGGGCGGCAGTAGACCTTGCGGTTGCTAACAAGGAAAGCAAAGAGGTTTTTGACTTCCTGGGCTCCGTCTCGAACAAATATGGTATCGGTTTCTGGAAACCCGGAGCAGGTATTATCCACCAGGTGGTACTTGAAAATTATGCATTTCCCGGAGGAATGATGATTGGTACCGATTCGCACACCGTTAATGCCGGTGGTCTGGGTATGCTGGCGATCGGCGTAGGTGGCGCAGACGCCTGTGACGTGATGGCCGGGCTGCCATGGGAGCTTAAATTTCCCAAGCTGATTGGTATTAAGCTGACCGGGAAGCTCAACGGCTGGACCGCACCTAAAGATGTTATCCTGAAAGTTGCCGGTATCCTGACCGTAAAAGGCGGAACAGGCTATGTAGTGGAATATTTTGGCGAAGGGGCTACTTCCATGTCCTGTACCGGGAAAGGCACGATCTGCAACATGGGTGCAGAGATCGGCGCTACGACCTCTACATTCGGCTACGATGATTCTATGGAACGCTACCTGCGAGCCACCGACCGCGACGATGTTGCCGACGCAGCCAACCAGGTAAGGCAACATCTGACCGCCGATCCGGAGGTTTATGCAAATCCTGAAAATTATTTCGACCAGATTATCGAAATCAACCTTTCCGAGCTTGAGCCACACCTTAATGGTCCGTTCACGCCGGATTTGGCCACGCCTATCTCAAAAATGAAGGAAGAAGCCGTCAAGAACGGCTGGCCATTGAAAGTAGAATGGGGGCTCATCGGATCCTGTACGAACAGCTCTTATGAAGACCTTTCCCGCGCGGCTTCTATCGCGAAACAGGCCGTAGACAAAGGTCTTGCTACAAAAGCGGAATTTGGCATCAACCCCGGTTCGGAACAGGTTCGTTATACCGCTCAGCGCGACGGCCTTCTCGGCACTTTCGAGAAACTGGATGCTACAATCTTCACGAATGCCTGCGGACCTTGCATCGGTATGTGGGCGCGTGTCGGTGCGGAAAAAGCCGAGAAAAACACCATCGTTCACTCTTTCAACCGCAACTTTGCGAAAAGAGCCGATGGTAACCCCAATACTTTCGCATTCGTAGCCTCCCCCGAGCTGGTGGCTGCACTTGCGATTGCAGGCGACCTGTCGTTCAACCCGCTGACCGACACATTGATCAACAGCGCCGGACAGCCGGTCAAACTGGATCCGCCTGCAGGTGATGAATTGCCAAAATCCGGTTTCGACGTGGATGATCCCGGTTACCAGGCTCCTGCCGTAGACGGAAGCAAAGTTGAGGTAGCGGTTTCTCCTACTTCCGAGAGGCTACAGCTTCTGGATCCGTTCACGCCGTGGGAGGGCACCGACCTGAAAGGTCTCAAGCTTCTGATCAAGGCAAAAGGAAAATGTACGACGGACCATATCTCTATGGCCGGCCCGTGGTTGCGCTTCCGTGGCCACCTTGACAATATTTCCAACAACATGCTGATCGGGGCTGTTAACTACTTCAACGAAAAAACAGACCTCGTCAAGAACCAGCTCACCGGCGATTACGGTCCTGTACCCGCCACCCAAAGAGCCTACAAGGCCGCCGGAATCGGAAGTATCGTTGTAGGTGACGAAAACTATGGCGAAGGTTCATCACGTGAGCACGCGGCGATGGAACCACGCCATTTGGGAGTCCGGGCTGTTCTGGTTAAATCATTCGCAAGGATTCACGAGACCAACCTTAAAAAGCAGGGGATGCTCGCGCTGACGTTTGCCAATAAGGACGATTACGATAAGGTCCGCGAAGACGATGTGATTGACATTATCGGGTTGACCACTTTCGCTCCCAATACACCTTTGACGATTGTGTTGCACCACAGCGACGGAAGCCAACAGGAAATTCTTGTTAACCACAGCTACAATTCGCAGCAAATCGAATGGTTCAAAGAAGGCGGCGCACTTAATATTATCCGTAAATCGGTTAAGGCGTAAGCCAATACCGATTTTGAGAATAAAAAACGCGGTCTCCCGACCGCGTTTTTTATTCTCAAAAAGAACCACAAAGGGCGTAGAGAGCACAAAGACCAAGAGTTCTCTGTGCCCTTTGTGCTCTCCGTGGTTAAAAAACATACTCGGGATTTTATATAACCACAAAGGTATTATGTTTGAAAGGGGCTAATATAAAGAAGCATAAGCTGATATTCTTTTAGAGTA
>NZ_BAABEY010000015.1:0-51511 GCF_039540405.1 Ravibacter arvi | reverse complement strand
CCGCCGTACCTGCCACCCCTTCTCCGGTTGAGCCGCAGTTTTCCATTACCGGACCTGCGTCGGGCACGAAACCGGGCGTGGCGCAGAACTTTGTCGTCGATCTTACCGACGACGGCGGGCACCCGAGAATCCTGACGCTTCAGGTACCTGCCGGAATTGTTGTCAATTCTGTAACCGGCGCTACCTACGATGGCGTCAACAATACGCTTACTTTTCCGGCTTCCTCAAGCTCGGCGACGGTGTCGCTGACCAGCCCCGTGGATGCCGTGGCAAACATTCGTGTGGTTTACGATCAGCCCGACCTGTGGAATATCAACAACCTGATCGTTTATGAGCCTTGCGACACTTATGCCGGCTACCAGGGCTTTCTTGGCGTCAGCACCGGAACTACCCCTCGCCCGTACCGGGAAGCAACGGGCACCTGGGACACTTCCATGCCGGTAAAACTTGTGGACTTCCGGGCGTCGGCTGAAAGCAATACGGTAAGGCTAAGCTGGGTGACGGTTGCCGAAGAAAACGCCAAGGGCTTCCAGGTTCAGCGGAGCAAGGATGCCAAAACCTGGCACAACCTCGGGTTTGTGACTGGAAAATCCGAAAACGGAAACAGCACACGCGAACTAAGCTACCGTTTTACGGACGCAACACCCCTGAAAGGCAACAACTACTATCGCCTGCAGATGGTAGACCTTGACGGTACATTCGCTTACAGCCAAATGCGTGCCATCCGTGTGGATGGAGCGGCCTCCGCCCTGCTTACTTACCCGAATCCGGTAGTAAATGGTAACCTTAATGTAGATGTGGCCAACACAGATTCGTATCGTGCTGAGATACACAACCTGACTGGGATAAAAGTATTGCACCAAAACCTGGGGAAAGGCCGCGAACTGAACGTCAGCAGCCTTCCGACCGGCATTTACGTGCTGCGCCTCATCTCGGCGGACGGCGACGTACGCACCGGCAAATTTTTAGTAAAATAGGCAAATATCACGCCGGGACCCGATTCCGGCTGGTCGGGTAATATAAAAAAGCATGAGGGCCGGGCTCTCATGCTTTTTTATTAGGGTTGGCGACACTCACGGTCCTACGTTATACCGGAATGTTCTCCTTTATTTCAAGCTTGGCCTTGACCGGCTCCGTTATCCTGCGGGTAGCTTTGGGAAACACCCTCGAAGATCGATGTCCTGGTTATAAGCCAGTTCGTTTTTCACTGCAGCCATGAAAATATTCTTGATCTCGGTAGCGAGGTTCACCTTGCATATCCCGTTCGAAATGGCGAGCCGCACCTGCTCGGGCGGAATGCCTGACCTACCGCGAAGAACGAGGGTCGCAGCGGTGCGCCCGGCAATCCGGTGCAACAGGTCAATATCCAACCTGGACTCCTCCTTGTAAAGTCGTGTGCCATACCAATCGCCAGCGCATCCACGCCGGTTTTATGAACGAAAGCCGCTGCTTCGTCCGACTGACGACGTGTTCAATTCCAGGCAAGACGTTTGGGTTCATGTCCCCAGGTGACCGAAGAAGAATGGATTAAAACTCCGAATTCATTTCTTCCGGGCGTATCCGTTTTTACTTTCCGAACTTACGGGCATGCCCGCGGAGGAGCGCTGCCGGTATTGGCATCGGCTTTTCAGGCTTCATCAGCATGCTAGCCACACTATTGGTCACACATGTCCTATCAGAACCTCAACCGGACTATTAGTAGTCTGGAAACTACTTTGGTTCATGGGAAAACCACTACTTTGACGCAAGCCTCTTAGCCTATTGTTTCAAAATGAAGCAAGAGTTAACTCAGACTATGTTGCATTGGTGTTAAGGTTACCACAGGTCATTTTGAAAGCCTAATCCGTAATATGACCTCCCGTTTAGATTATAGTGCACCTGTTTTACCACCGAGGCCGCCAGCTGAACTGTTATACCCCGATTTCTTAGATAACTTTTAAGATAGCCACAGGAAAGATCACACACCTCGGTTATCCTCAAAGCGGGTTGATCGGAAAATGTTTCCTGGGGGAAGAAAGGGGGTGACTGTGCAAAGACTTGGGTGGATAAGCGTCGTACTATTTCCGAAAGTTCTGTTTTGTAGTATTCCAGGCAGAAATCAATAATAGACCCGCCTTTTCCGATTCCGAAATCCCACCACCGGTTCAGACGGGTATTGACTTTAAAAGAAGCAGTTTTTTCTGTCCGTAAAGAGGATAAGTACCAGTAATTGGTTCCGCTCGTTTTGCAAGGTCCGTATACAATGGAAGTTAGAAATGCGACCAGATCCAGATCCCGAAGCTTTTCCCACGAAGTAAAAGTTGATGTTTGTCGTTCCATTCGCTACTGTCTTTTTCTTTCTACAAACATTTGGCAACAAAGATACAGGCTCATTTTTAGACGGTTGTTACCTGTATAAAAATCAAATAAGGAGGAATATGCGCGACAAAAAAAATGCGCCGCTGGCGCTAGAAAGCGGCGCATAATAACTCACATCATCCCCTCATCGGCAAAGAACATGTATGCCCCGTCTGGAGTCAGGATGATATGATCAAGCACCTGAAGATCCAGAATTTTTCCGGCCTCTACCAACCTTTGGGTCAGGCTGAGGTCCTGGCTGGGCTTCAAATTACCGGAAGGATGGTTGTGGGCCAGGATAACCGCCCTTGCGGCTCCTTTTAGCGCCGCTGCAAAAATCAGGCCGATGTCGACAATAGTACTAGTCATCCCGCCTGAGTAGAGGCTAACTATGCCCAGCACTTTATAGGCTTGGTCAACCAACAGGATCTTAGCTTCTTCAAAAAGCCCAATCTTATCCGGATTCCAGCAAGCAGAGAGTACCTGGTAAGCATCGCGACTTTGGCAAATCGCCGGAGAATCCGAAACGGAAATGTGCCTGCGGTATGTTAATTGAATTTCGGCTAACTGAAACGGGCTGAGAGCAATAGGCAAGGTTTTCATAATCGTAAACGCTTAGGGTGAAAAATAGATTATGGTGCCCGTGCCCGGAGGGTGACAATTCAAGAAAAGGAAGGAACGGAATAAAGGAGGGCCCAAGCGGGCCGCTGTGTGTTTATGCCGGAAATTCCCTTTTCGCTTCAGTTGTCACCACTCCGAACTTTGTGGCGGAATCCAATGAAGATAGGGGAATGCCCAGACCTTGATTTTATATTAGGTTGATCTTATAGGTTTAGCGGGAGGTCAAGTCTCCATCGCAAGCAGCATCAATGATAGTTACCTCTCAAGCTCTGTACACCGCGAAGCGGAGGTTACTCTGATCGCTTTTTCAAATTCCTTTTCTTGGCTTTTTGCATATTTGCTATTTTGTTGGCACCCATCGGCACTGGTTCGCTAGCAATCGTTTCGGTCCTCTCAATTCTATTGGCCTGAACGCCTTTCCCACTTATTTTCATATCGTTGGCATAGGTTGTGGCTCTATTGACCTTTTGATGCAAAACCACATAAAGGAGCACTGCTATAAGTAAAATACCGCTCAACAGATACAGCCAGTAATCCTGGCGCCTGGACAGCGTTCTTTTTTTCCATGCGTCGAGTATTTTTTTTTCCTCGTTCCAGGGTCGTACTCCGTGGCCACTATAATTTTTTAAGGACTTTCGGAACAATTCCTCCAGGCTATCATATCTCTCCTCCACGTTAGTCGGTTTTCATTTTTTCTTCTATAACTTTTCTTAATGCTATTTTAGCCCGCGCTAGTTGCGAGCGAGACGCGCTTTCGGATATTTTCAGCATCCCGGCAATGTCCTTATGGGCGTAGCCGTCGATTACATACAGATTAAAAACAATCCGAAACCCGCGCGGTAGCCGGCTGATTGCCGTGATCAACTCTTCCGGACTCAAAGCGAGCTTTGAAAGATCCAACCGCGCCGGTTCATCAGCCAGGTTTTCGTAGTAGGCATTTGCCGATTCCTCTAATTTTTGTCGCGCGCGCTTTGATTTGTTGATGTGATCAATTAGCGTACGCACAGTCACGGTCTTAAGCCATCGGTTAAAGGAGCCGGTCGAGCGATATTTCTTTACCTTTTCGAACAGTTCAATGAGCGTATCATGAAACATGTCTTCGGCCTGCTCCCGATCTTGCGCGTAGCGAAAGCAGATCCCTTTAATTAAAGGACCGTAGCAGCTGTAGAACTGTTCCATAGCATTTGAATCTTCGCGTTTTAGGCCTTCAATCATTTCATCAAGCTCCATGGGCGATAATTTCAGAGAGCAGTACTACTCTGGTTCTCTTTTTTTCATTAACATATTCTTTCTTTTGGGGTTAAGTTTTATCTATAAAAGTTCATTTTTAAGGAAGACTGTCTTCTGTAGAGATACGTCTCCTGAACCGAGAAACCGACCCGGGAAAAATTCCCAGGAAGCTGGCTACGTGATTAGATTGCACACGGTTAGCGATATAGGGATTATCGGCTAAGAAAAGCCGGTATCGCTGCCAGGCAGATAAATGGATTGAATAATGTACGTGTTTTTTAGCTTCTCTCAAATAAATGCCGGCCAGCATATTAGATAAATTCCGGATGGAGTCGTATTTCTGAACGAGCGCCCAAAAATCGGCTTTTGAAATCGAATAAAGGGTTGCTTCCACGCACGACTCCAAATGCCCTTCTGACGGTTTTCCGAGTAGCAAGCTTTCCATACTGAAAGCAAAATCCCCTTTTTTAAAAAACCAGTTCGTCGATTCCTTCTCATCGAAAACTTCAAAGTTTCTCAGCACCCCTTCCCTTACATAATAAAGAGGCGGGTGCAATTGGCCTGCCAAAATCAATCGCGTTTGTGCAGGAACGGTTACGGTCGTGAAAAAGCGGGAAATATCCTCACGCACCTGTTGACTCAGTGGTACGTGTAATTCCAGGTTTTGGAAAAGTTCGTTCATGACGTCTGTTTTTTATATAAACAGCCCACATTATTATAACCCTCTAAAACCCAAAACGCTGCATGAAAATTTCGGCTTTATTTCAAAAAATCCTTTGTCAACTGAAACAGTCATTAGAAAATAGGATAGGAAGTTGTGCCAAAGCTCCCTCATTTTTTTAGCAAATGACAATTCAATTCTTAACCTTTACTCATTGACTTTCCGAGGTGATCATCACAGTTTTGCCTACAGTTGAAATACGCCTTCCGTTTTTCCTCATATAGAATATTTAATCCCGACTTATGGCTTCAGGAAAAGGTTATGATACTCACCGATTTGATGGTTCACCGGCAGCTATCGATGGTAATTATGGATAATTACTTACACCTAGAGCCTTTAACCCGTTTACGCTTAGTTGCCTCTGAAGTGATTCACCAATATGAACATGGACACCTACTATCTGGAATGGTTCGATTTGCTGGTAACGGTTACAGTTGACCCGAAAAAAGCCGAATTATACGGTATGGAGAAGAAACACCTCGACCGTATCACCCATGCCATCAGCGAGCAGAAATGCCTGGTAAAAACCGCACTGAAACGTGCTGTATATAAGCAGAAAAACATAAAATCGACTACTTTATTAGTTAGACGTTTTTACACAGATTTGATCATTCTCTATGATCAGGCTTACGAAAACTACCAGCTGTCGGCCGGTTTGGCCATCAAACCGATCCATGATGAGATCACCGGCTGCCTGGAAGATTTGCTCTACTTCGTAGAGCGCCAGTACAGTGATTTTCTCGGGCTCGACGAACGGGTGCCGATCAATTATTTAGCCAATACGCGACAAGACTTAACCGTCAGGTTAAACGACCTCAAGAAAACGCTTTTTCAAAGAATTTCTGACAAACGGCTGACCGGGCTTGTATTAACTGTCCTTTATGATTTTGTATCCACTGGAAGCCGGCCCATCACCTTCAGGGAAATGATCTACCAAAAAGAGTTGGTGCGCTCGCTGGAAGAAATCAGCGGACAGAAAGAGGAGGCCCAGCTTTATAAGTTGCTGATAGAACTACTCGTTTACCGGAATTTCAATAACAAGGCTTTCTTAAACTACCTGACCGAGAAAACGGCCCTACGAGTGAAAATATTCGATTCGGTGACAGAAAAGCTGGACGCTATCCTTTTGGCCTACTAGGAGTTCAACCAAATGCACCGTAAACCTGGGGTAAGCTTAAATCAGCACTACCCGGACATTTACAAGGTAATCGGGAACTGGTTTGCTCAGGAAATCACCTACCTGAAAAAAAAGCATCAGTTCGAAGTTTTCCCTTTACAGACACAGTATTCGAAAGAAGTCGATTCACTAAAGAAGACTCATCTGATTATGAACGCAGATCAGATTGCAGTATTGATCAGGGCACTGGCAGACACCGGTAAGGTGGCTTCCTCATCAGTCAATCAATTTTTTAAAGCAGTCGTCCCATGGGTCTCTTCTTTAAAACAACCCAATCTTTCCAGGCAGAGTATGCGAAAGCGATCCTACGCGCCTGAAGACAAAGGCAAGCAAGCAGTTATGCGGCTGCTGAAGGAGATGGAAAACATTGTCAACCAATACTAGTAACGCTACCTATGAAAGTTAAATCACATCTAAAGTGGGAGCTTCCTTCTAACCTTGCAGGTAAATTTTCTCTAACCAAGGCGCTATATCAGAACTCTCTCCGGATTCTTAACGGTCATCGGGTTTGGGTCACCACCCATGCTGACTTTAATGTCTGGAGAAGGATCCAACACGGAGAAGAATTTTGCCTGGAAGTATATGTTCTCAGCCTCACTAAGGAAGCCACGTTTTATCTTGATTTAAAAAGTCCAATCCTGGTTTTAATACATGTCCTGGAAGGAGTGCTGCTGCTACAGCGTGGCGACGAACCGGAAAAAACCATGGCTAAGAAGCGCTCATATTTAGGCACAGTGCCTGAGGGCCGGTATAAAGTTAGAATACCGGCTGGAAAGCATATCTATTTTAGCAGCCACCTGAAATTAGAAGTATTAGAGGAGCTTTCAAGTGTTTTTTCTTCTTTTGAGCTATTAACCTCTCGTATACCGCAGCAACTAGCGGAATTCTCATCAGCCGAATTCAAAGCCAGCGTGCTCCGGTTACTCTACCAGACCAAACGGGGAAAATTGCGGGATTCTATGGCGGGATTCTCGCTGGACGCCCGCCTTTGGGAGTTGTTCCGGAGTGCGCTGGAGATCTTAGAAAAGCCAAAACTGCGGCAAAAAGCGGGGGCAAAACAAGTAGTTCATCGGCTAAGGGAGTACCTGGACAACCTAGCTGAGCTGGGACAAACACTACCGACGATTGCTGAGCTCTCCGATCGGCTTTGCCTTCACCCGCACCATCTGGCGCGCGTATTTAAATCCGAATTCGGCATTGCACCCCGGGATTATATTGTCGGGCTAAAAATGAAAGCTGGTTATAAGTTACTTACCCAAAAGAACCTTCCGGTACATATGGTCGCTTTTGAGCTCGGATACCAGGATCCATATAGCTTCGCGCGCCAGTTCCGAGCCTATTTCGGCTTTCCTCCAGGAAAAGCAAAATTGAATCAACCAGAAAAATTGTGAGAAAGTGTTGTATACTAAATTGTCAACTCACATCATTTTTTAGAATGCAAACTCTTGTGAAATTTACTTTTGGAAATTCAAACAACCGTTAGCAATCTCTCGCTGGTTTTATGGATTTCAGGGAACCATTCCATTTGCCGTCCACTCCGGAGAACGGAATGTGCCGAGCCAATCGGCTTTTCACAAAGTTACGGAGGGCGTATTTGTAGGTCATTTTTCAGCCCATTTACTATCAAGACGATCTATGCGGGTTGCTCAGATCCGCGGGATTTAGATTGCCTAAAATTTATACCTATATAGTAATACGTTATGAAAACAAAGGCCTTGTTTCTGGAAATTGTTTGCTTTCTTTTTATTCTGCTGTTTCTGTATACAGCATTTTCCAAACTCGCTGATTTCGAAACTTTCCGGGTTCAGTTAGGAAGATCACCTCTTGTAACAGATATCTCCGGACTGGTCGCGTGGGGAGTACCGGCCTTGGAAATTTTGCTCGCCGGACTACTGATGTTTGGAAAGACGAGAAAAGTCGGGTTATACGGAAGCTACACCCTGATGGTGATCTTTACAGCCTACATAACGGCCATACTTAATTTCAGTGACGTGATTCCCTGCAGCTGCGGTGGAGTTATCGCCAAACTCAGTTGGTGGGATCACTTTGTGCTGAATATTTTTTTCACGTCCGCCGCTGCCATAGCAGCATTAGTGTACCCTGCGACCATACCAAAACATCAAAGGCAATGAACCAGGCATCACATTATAAATCCCGGCATCCACCAACGCTGTGGGGTGACCAGTAGGTCAGCCTTTGCTTAAATAGCCTGTTTGGCAGAGGTAACCCCGACTCAAAAGGCCAATCAAATTTTCTTTTCTTTCACTTAATAACTATTCCTATCATGAAAACTAGTCAGTTAAGCCGTCGATTTTGGATTCCCGCAATCGCGGTAGTGATTGCAGTTGCGGGTGCTTTTGCAGGCCCCTCAGTAACCGGAATGAACGAACGAGATGGCGACCATCCGACCGCTCCGGAATGTCAGACCGGAACTTTGATAGAGGACCCGGCAGACTGCACGACCAGCCCTACGACACCGGTCACAACGTGCAAGGTTGAGTTTAATGACAGCCAAATCGGGCCGGCATTCAATTCTACCAACCTTGAATGCGAAGAACAACTGTGGTATCAACCCAACTAAAGTAGTTTTGTCCAAGTCCGGGCAGGCGGCGCCGAGATTTTTCGGGCTACCTGCCCTTTTTAAGCAACGTCCATGAAAAAAATACAACTACTAGGATTACTTACCCTGGCGGGTATTGGGGTAGTTGCGGCATTGACGCTTAACTCCAAGTTTAGGATTTACAGCGGCAAGGGATTTACAAGAATTTTTCTTCCGCATGCAGTATCAGCCTATAGCTTTTTTGACCTTCCGCAAGCTAAGTCCTATATTTCCGGGGTCGACTCTACCTCGGTTTATATCAGCTCCATTTCGGATCCTTTCTCTGTATTGAGTATTACTTCAAAGGATCATAGCTTAAAAAAGAACACCATTCAGCTATCTGAAAAGCAGCGATCTGACGTAAAAAACCTCGATCGGGCCCGTGTAGCGGTATTCCCACCTTACTTTTATGTTTTTAACGGAACCGCGCCGTACATTTTCGAGGGTGAAGTTTCTACCTGGAAAGCAATACGGCTTCCCGCTCCCCCTTACTATTCGGAGATCATACCGTTTTCTCCATCGACCTTTGTCTTCCGGGGGGTGCAAAAAAAAGACAGGCATTCCGTACTGGGCAAATGGCAGAGCGGTATGGGAGAACCTGTCCTCGCTCCCACCCTCCTGGAAGCTCAAGTTGACGGAATTTTCTGCGTGGACGGAAAGCTGATATTTAACAAAAGCTCAAATACCCTAGTCTACCTTTATCACCATAGGAACCAATATTTTTTAATTGATACCACCCTGAGGCTTTTAAAACGTTTCCATACAATTGATACGACCAGTATTGCTCAAATACGGGTAACCAAGGGCGAGGCGGGAAACACGCGTTACCTGTCCTCACCACCTGCTCCTGTGAATCAACTTGGTAAAGTTTGGCAGAATTTTTTACTGGTCAATTCGGCGGTCATAGCGGAAAATGAAAACCGTAACCAGTTTAAACACGCCGCTGTAATAGATGTATACGACCTTACAGAGGGAAATTATCTATTTAGCTTTTACTTAAAAGGACCTACGGAAAGCAAAATGACCGATTTTGCTATTACCGATTCCGGGCACCTGGCCGGTCTTTTTGGGCAACGGCTTACTTTTTTTTCACTCGGTTCGGTTTGGCAAAAATGAGAGTGCGTGCGGCTGCCGGTGGCTATTTACGCGCGCCAAAAAAGGATAACCATAAACAAACCACGCTGTGGCAGGGCAATTATATTTTTTAGACGAACAATATAAAAATTCCCTCCTTCATTTCACCGGAAATTTGTAGGTTAAGTTGTTAGAGTATAGTTAGGCGCTCCTCCTACCAAGAAATTGACGCAGATGTTTTACCCATGTTCAGAAAGCAAAAAAGCGGACATATCATCCAGATTCCATCGCACGGTGGTTTCAAAGCCTTGGCAGGTTGTGGTGTTTACAACGCAAGCAAATTTGCTGTTGAGGGTTTTAGTGAAGCGTTGTCACAGGAAATAGCACCATTGGGAAATAAATTGACCATTGTAGAACCCGGACCCTTCAGGACAAACTTTGCAGGTAGTTCATTCCGACACGCCCAGAAAATCATTGAAGACTACAACCTGACAGCAGGATCGTTTAGAGAACGAATGAAGTAAGTTGACGGTAAACAGGAAGGCAACCCCGACAGAGGAGCAAGTGCGATTTACGACATTACCCGATCAGACACACCGCCTTTGCGATTGCCATTAGGAAAAATTGCGTTGCTGATTTTGACATCAAAATTGGAAAGTGTTAACGCGAACCTGAACAACTATAAAGACGTAGCCGAAAGCGTAGTATTTGACTGATCCCGGGTTGGAGATGAAACGAAACCGGAAGGAGAAAAGAAGCGGCCAAGCCTCTAGCTGCTTCTGGGCAATTGCCAGATGACAGGAAAAGTTGCGGTGACCGATCCGTCTTTTATCCGCACAAAGGCTACGTAAAGCTATCGAGCAAGCCCGGATACCGGAAAACTTAACAGAGAGCCCCCGGAACCTGAATCGTCCCGGGGGCTCTCTGTTTTTAGCGTTTTACCTCTTTGTTTTACTTCACCACAAACGTCCGGCTCGTGGTGACACCGTCACGCGTGGTAACTCGGATCAAGTACACGCCCGACGGCAGCTGGCTGACATCCAGCGTGCGGCTACCGGAGGCGCGCAGTACTTCCTGCCCGGTTGTACTATACACGTTCACCCGGCTACCTGAAGCATCCGCCAGATCAAGCGTCAGCTTGCCATGCGTTACCGGATTGGGGTAGAGCGTCAGCCCGTCACCTCCCAGTACGATGCTGCGAATGTCGCTGTAGGCAAACGTACCGTCCAGATCGACCATTTTCAGGCGATAGTAGTTGACTCCCCGCGCCGGGCTTGCATCGGTAAAGTGATAGCGAAGCACGTGGCTGCTATTGTTGTTTTGCGACGCTACATACCCAGCTTTCGTCCAAAGGTTCGCGTCTATGCTCCGCTCTATCTCAAAGCCTTTGCTGTTGACTTCGCTTGAGGTAGTCCAACTGAGGTTGGCATGCGTTCCCTCGCGAACCACGTCAAAACGAACGAGCGTGACAGGCAGCGAGTTTTCCCATTGGACGGTATAGGTGGATTCATTAGAAACAGCTCCGGCGCCATCGGTTGAGGTAAAGTTGAATGAAACCGCAGTATAACCGATACCATCGAACCGGATCGACAATTTAGCCGGATCATAAGGATCGGCTGCCGTGCCCAATACCGTGCCTGCCACAGTAATTTCCACACCATCATAGAATAGCTTTGGCTCTCCTAATCCGTTTGGTGTAGTCGGCAATTCCGTGATGGTCACCAATACCGGCTGGCCTTCCTCCGGGTCTGTTTGTCTTGTGCCGTTCACCGGCTCACTATCGGCTGTTAAAGCGGAGCCGTCCAGCGGCAAAACAAAGCCCGAAACGGGAGTGGCGATCTCATAGCTGTCACCCGCGGTCACTGGCGGTTGCTGGATCCCGAAGTTTACATTTTCGACAGTGGCCGTTACCAAACCAAGCGAAATCACGTTCGAATGGTTAGAGGTATTGGGTGAGCCATTCACATTTACACCTGTTGCAACCCAGCCAGCCGGCAATGAGCCATTGGCCAAGGTACCTGATACGGTTTGAGGAACATTGGTAAGAATGATACTATAATCCCCTTCGGTTACACCTTCAAAAAGATAGGTTCCATCCGGCAGAACCTGAGTCGTCGCTACGATAGTCCCGGTGACGTTATCGACAAGGTTGGCATAAACCGCTCCACCCGTTACGATTGAGTTGCCGCCATGATTATCGTTACTACCGCTAACCGGCGTTTCTGTGCCGTCCTGCACAGCATTACCGTTATCGAAATCATGCCATACCATCCCCGAAATATCAAAACCGGGTTTGCTGCCAATCAACAGGTGAATAGTTGCCTGCGCGCACAAGGGCTGCGGTTCAACAACCGTCACATCACAAATCTCATACACTACTCTGTCAGGTCCCACGTACCCGGCTGGTGGCGTATACGTGTAGGTTCCGTCCGAATAGAACGTCAGCTCTCCACCCTCTACTGTTGTTACCGTATTGACAGGATTCCTCGGGCCATTAGGATCAATGGTAACTGCTGCTCCGTTTGAATCCCGAATACTTAACGGGTCGCCGTTCAGATCGCTGTCATTACCAATGAAATTACCATCCACAGGGGTATTCACTTCGGTATAGGAGAAATCATCTCCCGCAATGGGCGGATCGTTCAGCGTTCCGTTTTCATTACGCAAAACAGTGATCACAATTTGCGCGTCATCACTGGCCGTGTTGGGTGTCGCCACATTATCTTCGATGGTGTAGTCCACAAACACCTGACCCGCAAATCCATCTGCCGGCGTAAACACTAAGTTGCCATTTGCTCCTATTGTCAGAGTCCCGGCATTCGCAACGGGGTTGCCGCTTTCATCTACTCCGGCTACTACGACAGCGCTTCCACCCACTGTACCAGTGGCATCAGGAATACCGTCACCGTCAGAATCATAAACGAACGTCACCACGTTGAACGCATCGCCCTGAGGATCCGCATCATTTACCAAAATATTGCTCACCACCGGATCGCCTAGTGTAAAATATTCATCGTTGTTCGCGACTACACTGTTGTCCTCAGTGGGCAATGGCGATACCGTGATGTCCAACCAGGCGGTATCACAGGCTTGCGGAGTGCCTGCATCGCAGATGCTGTATGGTACTGAAATATTCCCTACAAAACCGGTAGCCGGCGTGTAGGTATAGGTCCCGTCAGGATTAAAGGTCAGTGTACCTGCATCGGTTACAGGATTGCCCTCCGCATCAATACCGGACACGGTAGCGCCACTTGCCATTGGCGTTCCGCTGCCATCCTGGTTGAGGAAGCTGCCGAAGGTCTGCACGTCTCCCTCGCGATCAAAATCGTTGGTGGTAACATCGCCACTCACCGGGGTATTGATCCACGTGGAGTTTTCATCGTTCACCGCATTGGTTGTGTTGCGTTTCAACCCGAAATCAGCCCCGCATATTCCCTGGTTTATGCCGGCCATATTAAATGCCTGCACTCCCGTCTGCGGCTCAGTGATGGCATACCCGGATCCTATTGAAGAGGGTGCTACGCGGACCAGATAATTTTTGGCTATCTCATAAGTGATGGTCAGATTGTCGAATTCAACATACTCTGCTGCACTAAACCCGGAATTACTGGACTCGATCAGTCTGATTTCGGTGGTTGCGGACATAAATCCGCTGATGTCAAAAGAATCGGAACCTGTATCCGACGCCTGACCGCTAAACCTTTTCAGCGGAACCCATGCGGAGGTCGAATTGGTCCTGATTTGCACCTCTACAAAGTCAATCGTGTTAGTGGCTGAGTTAAACGAGGATTTCACCCAGTCATACGTTAAAAATGCAGCAATAGCAGTACTTAAATTCGCTTGTCTCTGAACCGAGGCCTGGGTTGCGCTCGAATTTCCATTTACCCTCAAACGCCCGCCGGTGATCGTGATGGGGTTGGTGGTAAAATTAGTCCCGGCGTTGGTAAAGGTCCAGTTGCCTCCCCAATCAAGCGTACCGTCATTGTTATTGGCAGCCACCGTATTTAAGGAATCAATCATATTGAATCCTTGATCCACCACAAAGCGATATCCACCTACTGCATCTGTGAGAACAGAGTCTAACAGCGTATCGCCGGCGTCTGGTAACCCATCGCCATTTACATCCTCCCAAAGCTGGATCAGCATACCCGACAGTCCGGTTTCTCCTGCCTCAGCGCTGCCGCTGCTGTTCACATCGTTGTAGACCCTTCCTTTTACAATGTTCCTGGTGAATACCAAATCACATGGAACGCTCACATATACCGTTGCCACGTCACAAATATTGTTATCGGGCGCAGCGCCACAGATGCGATACTCAAACTCATCAAATCCTACGAAACCCGGATTCGGTGTATACGTAATGGTTCCGTCCGGATTGACTACGATGGTTCCGTTACTCGGGCCTTGCAAAAAATCGGTGCTTATAGAAGTGGGATCAGTCGCCATCAGGAAGCCCTGGTCGTTGCCCGCCACATTAATGGTAACCGGCGTGTCGGAGGCGGTCACCACACGGTCGTCCGCTGCCAGAATCATGCGTTGCATGCACTTAGGTTCCACCACATACCCTACATCCAATGCCGGGTTGCCGGTGGGTGTGCCGTCAAAAGGCCTTTGCCCCCACGCGATGGCCAGATTATGAGGATTTTGGTCATTCGAAAACACCGCCATTCCTGAGTTATCGTTGTTCTGGCCAAAAATTAACTGGGCTTGCAAGGCGTTCAAGTCATAAAAGGTATCGTAGTACGCCCCCTGGGCCGGCCCGGCATCCGTCACCTGGTTGGGACCTGAAGTAACGTCTCCGTTATATTTTACATAAACCCTTGTAGCTTCGAGAGGGGTTACCCAAACAGGATTGTAGTTATTGGTGCCATCAGCGGTCCCGGGAGCCCAGCCCAAGGTGCCGAAATTGGTGAGGCGGTGCACGGCTATCATCGGGATGGCCCAGTCATAGGTTGACGAATTAGCTGTGGTGTTGTTGCCATCAGACACAATGGCCACAGCAGTGTATGGTTCTCCGCCCGCACTTTCAAATTTGGTGCCGGAAGCAAGATTCATATTGAAAGTAGCCAGGCCGTAACTGCCCGGTACCGTAAATGAACCGGTCAAAGGAGTACCTGCAGAGCGTGTCCAGTTGATGGTAATCGGGTTTGCATTCGGATTGACAAAATAACCAACCGCCGGGTATGCAGCATTGGTGGAATAAACAGGGCTCAAATATTCACTGCCGTAAAATTCCGCCGGATACACCGGAATGTTTCGCGTGCCATAGCTATCGATGCCTCCGAAAATCATATTCACGGCCACCGGATTGTTACTGGTGATCACAGCCCCTTTTTTGATATCATTGGCATTGTTCACATTTGAAGCAGTGCCAGGGGTGCCGGCTGTGCCGTCATAAAACCAAACCTCACCCTCGTTCAGCACCGGAGAAGTAGCTATTGCAGCCGAATTGGCGGGATTATAATTTAAGGTAACCTGCGTGCCATCCTGAATGGCTTGTACAAATACGCCGGTATATCGGAACACTACGGTAGTTGAGGCAGGGATGTCTTCTCCAAAAGGCAAAACAAATGACAGACCGGTGCGGGAAATATCCGGCACATTGGTTTTCACATTTTGAAGTGCAAACACACCTGAAGCGGCATCACCCGTAACTTTGGTAATAGAAACTACCGATGAGCTCCAGACTTTGTCTTTGGCATCATATACCACGGTCGAGGTAGGCCTGTTCCAGTCAAAGGTATTATCCAGCTCGACATAGCCACCCGCCGGGATAATATCGTTGGGATAGCCCGGAGCCACCCCATTGGTCAGATCGCCGTCGCCCCACATTTGGGTGGTGCTTTGGGTAGGAAACAAAATATTACTCTCATAGCCATCTTCCCAGTGGTCATATATGACAACCGTACCGGGGTAAGGGGTAGAGATACTGGTGATATTCCTCGCAGTTGTAGAATGACTGGTGTTGATGCTGGCGGCGCTCCTCAGCGCTTTGGACAGCTGGGTATTATTCTCCGGGAACGGCATATAATATACTTGCGGATTCCCCGCACCTGTGCACGGATCATCGGTAACGCCCAGAATAGTGATCGTGACAGTAGCAGTATCACAAACCGCAGGTAGCGTATTTGAGCAAACCCTGTATTGGAAGGTCACATCACCCGAGAAATTACCTACCGGTACGTACTGAAAATTACCATTCCCCAGGTTTTGAAGTATCCCTACCGAGGGAGTGCTGATTTCCTGCACAGAGCCGGTGTTGATATTGCAAAGATCATTGGCCAATACATTAAAACTGAAAGGACTGCCCTGTACGGTAGAATAGGCGTCATCGTTGGCAAAGATCGCATTGGTCACCACCTCAAAAGTGGCGGAAGAGGTGCTGGAGCATCCTGTGGCAGTGGCCGTAATGATGGCGGTACCGGCCCAGGCGGCGTCATACGTCACTTCGCCGGTAGAAGCGTTGATAGTGCCCGCCGCTGCCGGGGACAGGCTATAACTGATATTGTCTGCCGCTGCTGCCGTAGCGGTATAGGTTTCGGTACCCGTACCGCTACATCTTTGCTGGGGCAGCCCGGCAGCAAACACCGGGGTGCTCACGACGGAGTTGATCGTAACCTGATGAGTAGCTGTCTCTGGAGTGCCACAACCGCCGGCAGCTGTTGCGGTGATAGTGGCCACGCCTACAAACGATGCGTTGTAAGTGACCATACCAGTGGCAGTATTGATACTGCCCGCAGCGGCAGGAGTCAGGCTGTAGCTCACGGTGCCGCCCGTAGAGGTCGCGGAAAACAGATCGCTGCCTGCGCCCTGACATCTCGAGGTAGGTAAGCCTGCCTCAAAAACCGGGGCATCCGGGGTGGTCATAGCGTTGGCCCCGCAAATATTGACCGGGGCGGTGGCATACGTATAAGGAGCTCTTGTCGCGTTCGCCAAATTGGAGCCATCGCCCATGTTACCGAAGTACTGGTTGCCTGCAAAACCGAAATTTTGGGTACATTCACGAATGACCAGGGTCTGCATGCCTCCCGACTCTACTGCAAGCATTTTGTCTGCATTGGGAGACCCCGGATTTATAGTTGCGGTAGTACCTCCTCCCGATCTTAACTTGGACTGGTAATTCTGGCCCCAGTTGTAAACTTGACCACTGGTAGAAAGCACATTGATCGAAGGATAACTATCGTGATGCTCGGATGGAGAAATCCAACGGATATTATCCATCACCGGTCCTGAAGCTGAGGTGTATCTTGGCTGCACCCATGAGGTTCTATTCGTGGTAGTCCAATCGCCTAATTGTCGATCACTATTACCCCCCAAAGCGAACAGGTTGCCGTCGGTATATAACACATAATAGGAAAGCCCGCTGGTCATACCGATCATTTTTATTATACCCGAATGAGCGGGCAAAGTCATTTGCGTTGCTCTGTCCCGGTTGGCGGCGGCTGTGCCATTTCCCAAATAAACACTTTGTCCCCAGGTCCATAAAGTGCCGTCGGCGCGTAATGCAACAAGGGAATGCCCGTTTCCTCTGAGTGCCACCACATCATTCAGAGTAGGATTGCCTGGTTCAGAAGTGGTAACACGGTTCCAGATGTTATTAGCCGATGCCAGGCCTGTACCCGCCGTGCTCGCATTTCGGGTAAGCACCCATGCTTCACCACTACAAGTTAATAGTGCCAGTGTTTGCACGGAGCCGAAAAGACTTTTTACCTGTTGCGGCTCCACTCCCACGGGTAACCGATACGTATTACTCCCCGCAATGGTAACCGGGCCCATAGCGGTGCCGGATTTGACGGCAAGTGCCAGCAGCCTGTCTTGCTGGCCCCAGGCGAATAAGCCCTCTGTGGTCAGCACTACCGACTGATTTGAAGTAGAACCACCAGATGAACTACCTATTGCTACCTTCAAAGGGGTTCCCTGCAAGCCAGGAAAATTAGTGCTGTTAATAATCAAAGGAGAAAGTGCATTTGCCCCACTTTCGGCCATAGCATATCCGAACACCTTAAACGTGCCGTCTGCTTCCCGGATAACGTTATTAGTGACCCCCGATATTATATTGTCATATTCGATCTCGGTTGCGACGTTGTTGGCGTTCATGCCATAGTTGTTGCAATCGGTACACTGCGCTTGTGCGTCGGCAACACTGAGCATAGTACAGAAAGCAAATGCAAGCATTGCCGGCAGCTTAGGGCGCTTCCTGCTTTTTAATTTTACCACGCGGGCAAGTGTCCGCTTCTGCCACAAAGGGGGAGCATGTAATGTTTCAAACATAATGTTTTTTGTTAGGAGTGAACTGGTACTTAAGTAAGAATCATAACTAAGTTGAGTAATAGAAGAACTACGCCCATCTTAAGTAGGAAAGATGGCAAAAGGGATTAAACATAACAGGGGATTGCTTTGTCAAAATAGATAGACGATCTTGTCGAGATAAAAATCATCCTTTTAATGGTAAGAGAGTGTAAGAAAACTGTTTGAACGTTAGCATCATTAACTTTGGATAATCTCTGAAAACGCTTTTCTCTCCTTACAGTCTTTTTTGGGAATGGCTATTTTGCATCTATTTTTCGTTCTTGTTAAATCAGGAGGGGTTGTATTTTGTTTAACTATTTAATAGTAAGTACCCTCGAGTGAATATCCATTGTGATACGCGCACAATTATCCTTTCGAAACGGACAATAATTGAATTTTCCCGAACAGTTTACAGGTTTAATTCGTAACCATGATCGAAGTTCTGTACCTACTGACCAGCCTTCGGCGGCTACAGTAGATCAGCAGATAGGAGAAAGGGGCAAAATCGACAATCCTGTTAAATCCGGCGGTCAGCATTCTTCGATACCTATACACCCGAACAGTTTTCGGTACGGTGGAGCCTGGCCCTGGAAGTCTGTTCCGCCCGATCATAGCCGGCAGAGCAGCCCTTAGGATGTCCCCCCTACATTTCACCCGAAATTTGTAGGTTAAGTTGTTAGAAAATAGTTAGGCGCTCCTCCTACCAACAAATTGACGGCAACCAACTATTCCAAACGCAACACTGAACTTTATCGAGAGTACAAGACAACTCACTTATTTATTTCAGTAATCTCCCATCGGGTGTCTATAAACGTCCAGCTGAAAAGATGGGGATTATGCTCTCTGATTTTATTGAGCATTTCGGTCGCTGACTTGATCCGGTGATACCGGAAGTCGGGATTGGTAAAAATAATAGTCCGGCCATCGTCCCGGCTACTGATCAGTTTATCCCCTGCCGGGCCACGCAGGATTATGACATAGTATTCTGTTTCGTGTTTCCTTTCGCAGGCCGTAATCAAAAGCTCGGCGGCCTGAAGACAATCCTTTTCAGTCGTAGTTATGCCATGATCTCTTTCCACAGCCTTAGCTGCTTTTCTTATGATGGCATTATTGCTGAGCAAAAAAGAGCCAGCTACCATCTTGCCCGAGGTTTGAAGGCGCCTCGGGACGAGCTGGATCCGCGAATGAATCAGGTGGGCCGCTATCGAATATTTTTTTGCCATGAATCGTGTCAAAAGAATGCCACTAAAAATATCAAATCTAACCCAAAGAATCCAGTTGGTGGATCTGGCTTGTGGCGCGTACATTCTAAAGGCATCCTCCAGGTCTGGTCCCATTCCCAACCCCGACGCTGCACAGGCCACCGGCAATATCGAAGGTGTCTATACACCTTTCATCTCCGGAGCTTTAGGCCTGGCACTCCAGCGGCAAAAGTATCTACAGAAAATGAAGATCAAGCGAGCTGCAGCAACTGCCGGCCGCGCATAATTGCCTACATTAAGCATGTCTAATCATTAATCGCCGGTTTTAAAAGTTCTTCTACTATAAATGCTTCCTGTTGACCTCTTCTCCTACCCTCTCCAAGCATCAGAGTTTGACTGGAAAAGTGACTCAAAAATTCATAGTTACGATCCCTAACTGTCACATTAATTCAGAAATGATACTTGTATTTTCACCAGCAAATACAGCCAAAATCGATCCAATAAACAATCCAAAAAAGCAATCGATGGGCGGAAAATTGAGATAATAAAAGTTTATCGACTGTATAATTAGTTAATAAATCCTATTTACAAAAATACCAAAATGCAAATATCGTTGCGCAAACCAATTTCAATCCTATTCCAATTACTATAAATGCAAAACCATATTCATAATGCATAAGCTTGATAGTAACGCCAATAAGTTCCAAAAAGAAAGATAAGATAAAAGATAAAGCCAGTCCCTTTTTCATAGTTTATAAATTAAAGAAGTTTCATAGAAGTCATATATATATCCAAGCCAAGCTGAATTTCTTTGATCCGAACCCTATTCAAAGAGTTTAGTCGTTTTAATAGCTTATCCATTTAGCTTTATTTTATTAGGGTAAATAAAGAAAACCTAATGCAAAAATATCTTTACTATTATCAACCGGTGACACCATGAACTTCTGAGGCTTCATTCTTACTGTTGAAACCCGAACAGATTCGGTCAGCGATAAGGCTCCGTAAAGTCTAATCTCTAGCCCGGTGTTGTTTGCTTGAGCATCAAAGCCTTTTTAAGCCTATAATACTATGTCCACCAAAAAGGCTAGAGGGGGCACGAAGTGGAAAAAAAAGTCGTTTTTTTTTCCTGGTTCAGAAAGCGATCGCTCCACGAAAAACTGGAGTATTGATCAGGAAAGAATTTAAGGTCTCGTAAGTATTCCTAAAAAATCAGACAGTTTAAAGTTTAGAGAAAATCACTTGTTACGGCGGGATGAAGTCCTCTGACGTCAAGCGGCTTAACGCTATCACCCCTATTCGATTTTCAGGCGGTTTAGTTCCTCTTTCTGGTTCGGGAGCCGATTCTCATGGGCCACTCCGCGCTGCCGCCCGAAGGGTTTCGTATACGTAAACCTGAATATTGGTAACAGGCTTGGTTCGGTATGACTGCTGACATGATTGCGAATGGAAAAAGCATCTTCAGCGATTGTTCCATCATAAATGTTAATTCTAGCAGTACGCAGCAATTCCGTAGTGGAGAACTATAAACTTCCGCCGTTGTTTCCCAACTCTTTTTTACACCGAGGTTCAGAGCGCCCATCCCCCCGACTTTGACTGTGCCGTTGTAAAAGGCTGAGTTGTACCAGCACCACACTTCCGTGGAAAAGCCAGCGCGAAGCTTAAACGATTGCATCATGTGCAGAACGTACCCGAAGTAAGATTTTTGTACGGGAATACGGGTATGTACATCCCTGAACAATCGCTATCCTCCTGTAAATCCATAATTCATGTTCCACCATCGGTTGATACGCACGGGAACAGCAACCTCCAGGTTCAGACTTTTTTGCCAGAGCAGGTTTCGAGGGCCGAAGTACAAGAGGTTACGTTCCGGACCTTCCGTACTTTGATACCGGGCAATGGGAAGCTTATTCTATAACACGTTCTATTCGGTATGTACGGTTGGGCTTTAATTTTTCCAAGAGTTTCAACTAACCTTTCATTTTTTGACCGGATGGCTAATGAAAGAGTCTCTTTTTTTTGTAAGTGAAGACGAAACAGGCAAAAAGATCGGGAAGTAATAAGATCTTATTTCGCGAATGATTTCCCCTTACCATCATTACAAAGAATTTTAAAAATACAGGTTTTTCTGTAGCTTATTTATAGGTTTTCCTCTATTCTCTCAACAGGCAGGCCAGCGTAACTTTGCGGCAAACTAATAACGCTTCAGCAAGAAAGTATATGCCTGAAGCGAAGGAAAGTTCGCCACAATAAATGACCTACTCTTCTCCATTGCGCGTCAGGCAACTAAATTTTAGAAATATGAAAAACGTACTGCTATCACTGGGATTTATTTTTGTAACGATATTTTCGACATTTTCTCAGACAATCACCCCCTCTTCCAACGTAATCTATGTAAAAAAAGGGGCGATTGGAAATGGGACAGGCTCCTCCTGGACGGATGCAGTTCCTGAACTCGCCGATGCCTTAAAATGGGCTCGGGATAATCAATCGGAGGGGCTGTGGAACTCCGACAACCCGCTCCAGATTTGGGTAGCGAAAGGCATCTATAAACCTCTTTATAAGCACAATAACGAAGCTGAAGCCGGGCGACCCATATTGAATTCTTTTCTAATGGTGAAAGACGTCGCCATATTCGGAGGATTTGCGGGTACAGAGGCTTCACTCGTAAACCGCACCGACTGGAAAGCAAATCCGACTATCTTATCGGGGGAGCTTGATGTACCTTACGTAGAAGAAGGCAATAGTTATACAGGCGTTTGTCACGTGGTAGTGGCTGCCGGTGCTGTCGACAGCGCCGTACTGGACGGTTTTACCATCACAGGCGGTAAAGCCATGCTTTTCGACTATTTTGATGTCAACGGCTTTCTGACCTCCACTTCTAGCGGTGGAGGCATATACCTGACAGCTTCTTACCCGACCCTTCGGAATCTGATCGTAACAGACAACAGGGCCGCTTATGATGGCGGGGGAATCTATATGGAATCGGACTTTAGTAATTCGACTGTGATGTCCCTTTCCGGTATATCGCTAACAGGAAATACGGCGGAACATCATGGCGGAGGAATTTACCACCGGACGATGAGGGTGACTACCCACAATTGCGCCTTGATGGGAAATGTAGCACTACGAGGAGCGGCATTCTTTTCAAATTTGACTTATTTGTCTTTTATCAATACACTGGTAGCCGGTAATCATGCAGACGAAATGGTAGGGACAAGCTACTCTTACGGGGCAGTCTACCTGGAAAGCAGCAATCTCGAAATAACCAATACCACAATCAGCGCCAACAAGGGAGGGTCAATTTATACAGCGGCCGGCGGAAAAGTTACTTCCATAAAAAACAGCATCATAAACAATCACAATTATGCAGTACCGGGCATTACAGAAAGCAGTATAACCAATAGTATTGTGCAGTTTCAAACAACCAACAACGGATCGAACCTAGCCGGCACTACCAATCCCCGGTTTGTGAACGGAGGTTCGTATAACAACGCCCCGTTTATAAACGGCGATTATCGTCTGCTTTTGAACAGTCCGGTGGTAGACAAAGGAGCTGATGCCTCCTACCCTGGTAATCCGGCCGGAGATACGGATCTGGCCGGAAGGCCCAGGTTGGCCGGTGCTTCGGTTGACATGGGAGCTTATGAAGGAGGTTATGACCCATTGCCGGTTACAATGGTTTCTTTTCGGGCCGAAAAAGAGCAGGCGCAGGTAATGTTGAAATGGGTGACCTCAATGGAAGTCAATGCCTCCCATTTTGAGTTGCAAAGAAGTTTTGACGGCAAAGTTTTTAACGCCATAGGTGTGGTACCGGCAAAAGGTGAAAGCAACAAGACAGTTCACTATCAGTTTTCGGACGAAAGTTCAGGCAGAGCAGCGATTTCCTACTACAGGATTCGCACCGTAGACCAAGACGGGTCCTTTTCGCTTTCGCAAATTATCTCGATAAATTGGGACCATGCCGAAGACATAACCGCACGGTTGTATCCGAATCCTGCAAAGGAAGAAACAGATGCCGGACGGGTGTCCAATACCCTGCATACCACCGGAAAGCCGTTATTGTTAAAAATACAGAACCTTACAATCAACTCTTAAAAAGAGACCCCAAATAACACGATGAGATACCTGAACCTGGTTAAAAATGTAAAAAACTGGCCCTCTTATCTGGCTTTTAAGATGGGAATAAACGCCGCCGGCTCTGTTCCCTTCAGGCTTCGCCAAAAATCGCTTACCCTGACCATGATCCCTTCCATGAAGCCGCTGTTCAGGGAAATATTTTTGAAAGAGGTTTACGCCCCCGCGTTGAAAAGTGTACTACAATGGCAACTACTCCCCGGAGGGGGTAGATGTTTCGGCATCGCTTTTTTCGCCGGACAGAATTTATACGGTTGATAAAAACCACCATAAAATATCAGTCTCCGTAATCGATTTTAACAAGTGGTTCAGAGAAAGCAATATTTCCCGCTGCGATGTTCTAAAGCTGGACTGCGAAGGGGCCGAGTATGATATTGTTTATTCAATACCCGATGGCTATTTTTCACGAATCAGGTATATCGTAGCCGATGTTCACAAAATGAGCAACGAGAATGAGAATATACATGCGCTGTCCGCCTACCTGGAGAGGAAAGGCTATAGCGTAAACACAGTTAACGACGAAATACTGTATGCAAAATATACCGGTCGTCCCTAAAAATCACCCGCTCGGTGCAGGTGTTCCATTAAATGAAAAGCCCCGGCGGCATCGTCAAAATATTTATCTCACTCATCTTAATTTTTCAAAGCGGTATTTCATCTCAAACCGTTCACCAGCAATCCCTATGTTTTTTGACCCGGAAAATCATGTTGTAAAATTATGTGCAGAAGGAATAACCTTTGAGGGTGAACCGGAAAAGGCGAGGTTGTATTATCAAAGGGCATGGGATGCGGCAATCAATAATGAGGAACGCTTTGTTGCCGCTCACTACGTTGCCCGGATACAGGCCGACGTTTCAGCAAAGCTGAAATGGGATCAAATCGCTTTGCATGAAGCGCTGAGTATTGAAAAAGAATATGTTAAAGCTGCGTACCCTTCTTTGTACCTGAATCTCGGTAAATGTCATGAAGATTTATCTGATTTCGGGATGGCCATATGGCACTATGAACAAGGCCTGACACACTGCGGGCATCTTAATGACGACGGGTACAGCAAAATGGTAAAGTCGGGGCTTGAAAACGGGTTGAAACGGGTTACCTCCAAGCCAGAAATTTGATAAATACAGGCCCTATACACTGACAATTCCATGCTGTCGTGACTCCGAACATCAGTCGCTTCAGGAATGGGAATGCTATCTGTATGGCAAGTACCAGCCGGGCGTCGCCGTATCAAATTGTAAAGCGCACGTTGGGTAAAGCTACAGTAAATAGCGCTTTTACTCCATAAACCGTCTTGTTATCACCAGCCCGAAACGATCGATGAACAGAAGAAACGCCCTTACACATGTTGCAGCCTTGCTTGGAGGGGCGTTTTCTGCGCCGACTCTCCTGGCCATGAAGCGATGGGAAGATCATATTCCTGGGGAAAGCTCCCCACCCGGGTTCACCCTCACGGAAAATCAAAAATTACTCGTAGCCGAAATCGCTGAAATGATCATTCCCAGAACGTCAACACCCGGCGCAAAGGACGTCGGTGTTCCCGCCTTTATCGTGATGATGTTGCAGGATTGTTATAAAACGCCGGAGCACAAGAGCTTCCTGGAAGGCCTGAGTCGCCTGGAGAAAATACAATTTCTACACCTTGACGCCGCCCAAAAAACGGATGCATTGAAGCAGGTCGAAATCGACGCCGCAGAAGAAATGAAAGTCTACCAGGTACAGCAAACCAAAATGGGTGACAATGAAGACCGGGAGCAAATGGCAATCCAGGTAAAGGGACTCCCCTATTGGCGCCTTATGAAAGAGCTCACCATGCTGGGGTATTTCACCTCCGAGGAAGGGCTGAAATCGTCTTTCGAATACGTACCAGTCCCTGGAAAACTGGAAATGATCAAAATGAAACCCCATCAAAAGGCTTTCGCTTATTAACCGCAGATATGAACTTAAACCTGAAATCAGGCAAAGCCCGCACCTTTGATGCCATTGTGGTCGGCTCAGGAATGACAGGCGGAATGGCGGCGAAAGAGCTCACCGAAAAAGGACTGCAGGTACTGATGATCGAACGTGGGCGCGAGGTAAAGCATATAGAAGATTATGATACGGCAATGAAAGGGCCTTGGGAATTTGCCCACAGGGGAAAGGTCCCGGTCCATTCAGCGGAAGAATATTGGGCGAACAACCGCTTCGGAACCTTGGCCAACGAAGAAACCGGCCCGTTTTTTACCAACGACCGGGACAATCCGTATATAGAAAAACGCCCTTTCGACTGGATCAGGGCCTACCATACGGGAGGTAAATCCATGCACTGGGGACGGCAATCTTACCGGATGAACAAACAGGATTTTGAAGCGAATGCCAAAGAAGGCATCGCGATCGACTGGCCGATCCGGTATGAAGACCTTGAACCCTGGTATACACACGTCGAAAAATTTGCGGGCATCAGCGGTCAGGCAGAAGGTTGGGAAGTTTTACCTGACGGTCATTTTCTGCCCGCAATGCCCATGAGCGCTCCCGAACTCTATTTCAGGGAGACGATGATGAAGAAATTAAACCGTCCTGTGACCATAGGGCGCATTGCCAATCTTACCAAGCCGCAACCGTGGCACACGGATCTCGGGCGCGCATCTTGTCAATATCGCAGCAAATGCGCACGTGGCTGCCCCTATGGCGGTTACTACAGCTCACTGTCCGGCGCTATACCCGCCGCAAGGAAAACAAACCGGCTGACGGTTCTGCATGATACCATCGCAAGTGAGATCATTTACGATGAAAAAACAAAAAGGGCAAAAGGAATTCGGGTAATCCACCAGCATACGATGGCTGTGGAAGAGTTTTTTGCCAAAATCATATTTCTCAATGCCGGCTCCATGAATACGGCCGCGCTTTTGCTGAACTCGAAATCCAACCGCTTTCCGACCGGGTTGGGCAATGACAGCGACCAGGTGGGCAGGAACATCATGGACCACCATCTCGGCGTCGGGGCAAACGCAACGGTAGAAGGGTTTGAAAACGACTACATTTTTGGCCAAAGACCCAATGCCCTTTACATTCCGCGCTTCAGAAACTGGGGAAACGATAAAAAAAACTTCCTGCGCGGATACGGGTACCAGGGAGGCGCGAGCAAGTCCGATTGGAAAAGGGGCATCACTATGAACGGTTTCGGCGCAAATTTTAAAGAAGAGATGTCGCGGCCCGGCACCTGGACCATGGGATTCGGCGGCTTCGGGGAAATTCTGCCCGATCCATCGAACCGGATGTTTTTAGATGCGGAAAAGAAGGACAAATGGGGTATCCCGATGATCGTTTTCGACGCCGCGTTCGGTGAAAATGAATTGACCATGCGAAAAGACATGATGGCCTCGGCGGTCGAAATGCTGGAGGCGGCGGGTTTTAAAAACGTAACCGGGTTTAACCGGCAGGACACACATCCGGGCCTGGGAATTCACGATATGGGAACGGCGCGTATGGGCAAAGATCCGAAAAGCTCGGTGTTGAATAAATTCAACCAGGTGCATGCGTGTAAAAACGTATTCGTGACCGACGGTGCCGCAATGGTGTCTTCCGGCTGCGTAAACCCCTCCATCACTTACATGGCCATGACCGCAAGAGCCGCCCACCACGCCGTGGAAGAACTGAAGAAGCAAAACCTGTGACGCTTTTACCCCGTAAGCCCCATTATATTCCCGAAGCTGGAACGTATTCTCAATTTTAAACTTATCGAAGATCCTGCGAGATTTCGGAAACCCGGCTGCCCCGGCGCACAGATGCTCCGGTGGTATCATCCCCTGGGGAAGACCCATGGCCCCCGGTAATCTCTTTCGAGCAGCTTGTTGGCCGCCTCATCATTTTTGATCAGTTCCTTTTCTCCATCCCATTCAATGCTACGCCCCAGCTTGTACGACAGCATACCCAGCAACGCGAGGTTGGTAGAGCGATGCCCGATTTCAATATCGCACACCGGCAGTCTCCCGGTTTTAACCGACGTCATAAAATCAGCCCATAGTTCTTTGATATTCTGGTTGTCGGGTTCGTTAAGCCGTGGCTTTTCGGAAATTATGGGTTTCCTGGAATCGGCCGGGTAGAACGTCCATCCATCGAGCCAGCCCATGTGGAAAGTACCTTCCGTACCATAGAAGTAAACCCCTACCGCCTGGTTGGGATGCGTCTTTTCCGCATTGTTCCCCCCAAACTGCCGGTGTTCCCACTCCAGTGTAAAGCCTTCGAAATCATAGACCGCCACTTGGTGATCGGGGGCATTGCTGCTATCCTGTTTAATGGCGCGGCCGCCGGTCGAATATACTTTTTTAGGATATTTCTCCTCCGTCCACCACAGCACCTGGTCCAGCCAGTGGATACCCCTGTCGCCGAGTGTACCGTTGGCAAAGTCGAGGTACTGACGGAAGCCCTTCGGATGAATCGTTTTATTGTAGGGTGTCAGCGGTGCAGGGCCGCACCAGAAATCCCAGTCGAGACCGGCCGGAGGTGCTTCTTCCACCGCTTTTTGTCCCGGCCCTCCGCCGTAGTGGACAAACGCGCGTGCCATCCCGATCTTGCCGGCCTTGCCCGACTTCAGGAATTCCATGCCCGATACATTGTGCGGTGAAACCCGCCGGTGTGTACCTACCTGCACAATGCGGTTGTGCTTCCGGGCCGCCTTCACCATCGCACTGCCTTCCCTGACGGTATGTCCGATCGGCTTTTCAACATACACATGCGCGCCCGCCTCGATAGCCGCAATGCAGCACAGCGCGTGCCAGTGGTCGGGCGTGGCCACGATCACGATTTCGGGCTTCTCCTTGTGAAGCAGCTCGCGGTAGTCGGCATAAGTCTTCGGCTTATCAGACGTCAGCGAGACCAGCATTTCCGTTGCTTTTTTCAGTTGATTGGCGTCCACGTCGGCCACGGCTGCCAACCTGCACTCCCCGGAGGCGAGTGCCTCCCGGAGGATATTCATCCCCCACCAGCCGCTGCCGATCAGCGCGGTACGATACGGCGCCAGTCTCCTGGTGGCGCCTATCAGCGGCAAAGAGGAAAAAGCCGTTCCGACTACGATGCTTTTCTGGATAAAAGACCTTCTGTTCATGACGAGCGACCTGCTTGTTAAAATGACTAAGACATAAATAATGCATATTTACTGGTAAAACGCAGAGAATTCCGTATCTGGGCGAAAGCAGTACTCCGGGAATTCATCATTAAAGGGTTTGTGCCGGATGACGAACGACTGAAACAAGTAAGCCGTTTGGGCAAAGACTGGATTCCTTCCTTCAGTTTAACGAATATGACATTTCCGTAATTTATCCGCCCCCAACGAGGTTCATCGCCAGCGCCTCTTATTCCCTCTTTGTGGGAAGGCTGCTTATCGTCACCGGCAAACAACCGGCTGGTGATCGACGTCAGGTACACTTTTGTGCCGCATCTGGCTGCAGCGTATCCGGCGGCTACAAGAGGCACTCGCCAGTTTTTGAGTCGCAGGCTCTGTCCTGCCTGTATATACGCTGAAACGGCGGCCATACCTCACATTCCCGCCGCGAATGTCAGAATGCACGAATGATCTCTGTCTTATTCGTGCCTTCTGTACAACAAACTTACAGATGCCTGATAATGGAACGCATGGCTTCTATTGAATGGATATCCAAAGATCAGCCTTCGACAGGCTCAGGCACCGTCCTTCGACAGGCTCAGGCACCGTCCTTCGACAGGTTCAGGCGCCGTCCGGATGGTGCCTGCCGGATGGCGCCTGAGCTCGTCGAAGGCTGCCTACCGGAGGCTGCCTGCCGGTAGGCGGGTGAGCCCGTCGAACCCCTTTAACACAATCTGCCGGATGTCTGATCCTCAACCAGGTCAAAAGCTAAGCGTTGTTTAGTTAAATCAAAGCTCCAAATGCGCTTCCATGGAATTCGTGGATAAATTTAAATTTGTTTACAGACCTACATCACCGTTTGAAGCCTGTTTGCGTGCAGCAACGGTCACCGCTTCATTTTCAGGCTGTCCTCCGGGTACTGGCTTTTTAACAACCGCATCTGGTCCTGCGCCCAGCTTACCAGCCTTTCCCGCTGTACATCGGTCAAATGCGCATCGGGGTGCAGGCCAAACTGCGTATACGAAGGCAATGGCATTTTCTTTTCCTTCACCTCATCAATAATCTCCTCGAATTTATGATTCTGTACGGCCACCGACAGTTTCGTAAAGGCCGAAAAGTTCAGCTCGCCTTTCCCTTCCGTAACATGGTGATCCAGCCACCACGCAACCGGTTGGATACCGGCATACCAGGGGTAATTGGTTTTATTGCTGTGGCAGTCGTTACAGGCACTTTCCAGTATCCTGTTCACATCATCGGGAACGGCATAGCGGGTCCCTATGGCGTGGGTCCGGTCATCCGACAAGTTCTTTTCCGGGCGTATAAATTGTATGATGATGAGGGCAATCAGCAGTACTGCAGCAATTTTCTTGAACATAGGTTTTGTTGGTCAGGGTTGGATTGTCACACAAATAACGGAGAATACTTATTTCAACCACGCATCGGGGGAAAAAAAACCGCCCCCCGATAAAACCAGGTAGGTTTCTGAAAAGAATACCACCCAACAGCGGTCCGAAAAGGACAGGAACTACTTTTTGGCTGCCTGCTTTTTTCTCTTTTTGTAGATTTTCTTTTCCTCTTTCATACGTTTACGAACATCAGTCTCCACTTCATTGTTTTTTGACGGCGTAAACAGATTACCTGAAGTGTCTTCAGCCGGAGGAGATAGTTCCATTTGATGCCGGTGAACGATGTTGGATGCTATCCTGGTCGAAATACGGGGAAATAACCAATGCACGGCATAGGCGGAATGGGTTTTCCAACCGACTTTCAAATCCCGGTTCCGGTTTCCGGAACCGGCGCGCATCACCGCGTTAACAGCCTTGCCGGTCCTGTCCATAGGGCTCATCCTGGGCGCGTGACCGCTATAATTTGCAGCATTATCCCATATAGGCGTGTTCAGCGCCCAGGGATCAACGGAAACCACACGGATCCCGCTCTGCTTAGACAACCGGAGCTCCTGGCGAATTACCTTACCCAGGTTAATTAATGCCCCTTTGGTAGCAGCATAGCTTGCCTGGTAGGCAGTCGGAAGCCGGCTTTCGGCTGAGGCTATGTTAACCAGTTTTCCGTACCCTTGCCGTTGAAATTGTTGTATAGCAAAATAGCTGCCGTACATCGTCCCTTTAAGGTTAACATCCACCACCCGTGCATGTTCGCGCAGCGGCACTTTGGTAAAATCACCCAGGACCGTTACACCAGCATTGTTAACCCAGACGTCCACTCGCCCCCACTCGCGCACAACGCGGTCGACCAGATCTTTAACAGCCGATGAATCGCCGATGTCGGTAGGTACGACCATGGTTTCTGCGCCCGAACTTTGAAGCTCTCCGGCTATTGTCTCCAGTTCCTCGCGGTTCCGGGACACCAATACAACCCTGGCCTTATACGCGGCCGCCTGTAAACTAATCCCCCGCCCTAAACCGCTTGACGCTCCGGTGACCACCCAAACCTGTTGCGCTACCTTCGCCTGCCTGCCGGCGCCAATAGGTTTTGTACCGCAACCGGTCGCCAAAAAAATGGCGCTTATCCAGTAAAAATATTTTATAGTGTGCTGCATGACTTTCCGATAATTAATATCCACGATGTCGGATCGAGGGTATTTTATATCGAAAATACAACCTATTTCATAAAAAATACAACACAATCTTCTCCTGATGGTTAATCCAACGGAGTTTGCGTTGTAATCGCAATCCGGTTCCAACCATTGATCGTTACCACGGCCATTAAAACCGCGGCAAACTCCCGGTCCGTCAGGTGTTCCCTGGCTGCCTCATAAACTTCGTCTGACACCGGTTGATTGGCAATCAACGTCATGGCTTCCGTCAATGCCAGCACGGCTCTCTCCTTTTCTGTAAACAGGTCGGTTTCTCTCCAGGCGTTCAACAAAAACAGGCGCTGTGCCGTTTCGCCATTTTTCAGGGCGTCGCGTACGTGCATGTTGATACAGTATGCACACCCGTTTATCTGGGAAGCCCTGTTTTTGATCAGTTCCAGCAATTTCTTATCCAACTCGCTTTGCGCCAGGTATTTTTCCAGGCCCAGCATCGCTTCATAAGCCTTCGGATCGGCTTTTGGTAACATCAGTCTTTTTTCCATTTCAATATTAAGTTCACTATCATCTAAAGGTTGGCCGAAAGGGCAGCATCACTCCCATGACCGCATACATCGCGAATATACAAGAAGTCAGCTCATGGATACGGGATAGTTTATCCTTATGTCCCGCCCCCACACACCGGGCAGGAAGAAAGGTTAAAAATTTTTTCACAAGGAACCTTGCAATACAAAGTACCGTGTCATACATTTGTACTGATAATTATTTAGCCATGAAATAGCCGCGAGTCCTGAAGGGTTAGCCGCGGGCGCGAACTGCAGCCAGTAACGAGCGCGCAATAAGTCCACGCCGTTCGGTTAACCCTTCATCGCGGTTTAACGCCGCGTTTAAACCTTATTTTCTGCCTCTGTTCCTAAGAAAACGAATTTCTTAGGAGGGATTCCTATTACCTGTAGCATCTATTAGCCACCGGCCGGAAAACCGGCCCCATATTTTGAGAAATGAAAATTCAACTATCCGCGTTGCATTGGCTGGCGCTGTTGCTCAGCCTGCTTGCATTTGAAAAAAAAACCCTGGGCCAGGAAAATGTGCCTGTGTACCGGGTGAGAGGTATGCTTGAAGACTCGCTTTCGGGACAGGCGCTGGACTTTATTACCATCAATTTACTGGAAGCCAACGAAACGCCTGTGAAGGCCGGTTATACCAAATCGGACGGCACTTTTACCCTGGCCGGAGTCAGGGAGGGCCGGTACACCCTGTTAGCGGTCGGCGTAGGATACAAGGCCAGGCGTATCCCACTCCTTGTATCCGGCAACAGCGCCAATGCTATTGATCTCGGAAAGATTTTGCTAGGCCCCGAAACGGTAGGACTGAAGGAGCTGAAGGTTACCGCAACCCGGCAGATTGTCAGGCAGGAAGTCGACCGGATCACGTATGATCTGCAGGCAGACCCGGAAAGCAAGGTGAACAGTGTGCTGGACATGATGCGAAAAGTGCCCTATCTTGCATTGGATGCAGACAACAATATCGTCATGAAAGGGAGCACGGATTTCCGGATCCTGATTAATGGCAAGCCGTCCAGCATGGTGGAAAGAAACTACAAGGAAGTGCTGCGAACCATTCCGGCTTCTACCATTGAGCGGATTGAAGTAATTACCACCCCTCCCGCCAAATACGATGCCGAAGGACTGGCAGGAATTATCAATATCATCACCAACAAAAAGCTGGATAACGGCTACAATGGTTCGGTCAATGTGAGCGAGCGTTTTCCGGCAGGCGGCCCATCGCTGGGCGGGTCGTTTTCGGTAAAAACGGGCAAATTAGGGATGACTGCCATGGCCGGCGCAAATATCTACAACACACCCTCTGCCCGGACCTGGATCGACAGGAATACCATCGGGACGGACCCCACTTTTCTGTGGCAGCAGGGATCGGCCTCGGAGGACAGCCGGGGCGGGTATTTCGGTTACGAAGTAAGCTATGAGCTGGATACGCTGAATTTAATCTCCGGGCAGTTTAATCTGAACGGAAACCGTACCAAAGGACAACGCGACCAAAGCTCCCGCCTCACCGGAGAAAAGGATGTATTGCAACAGTATTTTCTCGACAACAGGAACGAAGGACGAGGCAGGGGGATGGACGCTTCGCTGAACTATCAGAAAGCCTTCAGAGCCGACAAAAACCGGCTCCTGACTTTTTCATACCGCTACTATAGCTTCGGCAACGATATGGCCACCGCACTGTCTATTTCCGACCGGATCGATTACGATCTGCCGGATTACCGGCAGGTCAACGATCAGAAATTTGCCGAGCAGACTTTCCAGCTGGATTACGTATACCCCATAAAAAAATGGACGATGGAAGCCGGTTTAAAGGCAATTCTCAGGAAAAACAACAGTGATTTCCAGCACCGCTCCTGGGACGCCGATAAAGGTGAGTTTGAAACGGACCCACTAATGAGCAACCGGTTTACCAATGAGCAAAACGTATACGGCGCCTATAACACCTACCAGTACAATTTGAAAAACTGGAGCTTCAAAGCCGGCGCGCGCCTGGAACAGACCATCATGACCGCAGATTTTGTTTCCTCCGAAACCTTCGTAAAACAAAACTATCTCAACCTGATTCCTTCTGCTTCGATTAGCAGGAAATTCAAAAAAAACAACAACGGTATCAATCTGGGATATACCCAAAGAATACAACGTCCGGGCATTTATAAGCTAAATCCTTTCGTAGACCGTTCCAATCCAAACTTCGAGCGGACTGGCAACCCTAACCTGCGCAATGAACTGGTAAATGATCTCCAGCTTTCCTATAACCAGGCCAAAAAGGGTTCGTTCAATATCAGTATTGGCGGCATGTTTTTCAGGGATCTGATTTTCCAGGTTTCTACCTATGACGCCGCTACCGGAATCAACAGAACCACCTATGGCAATACAGGTTCCGCCCGGCTGTTAATGACTCAAATGAGTTTCAATTACCCGATCACAAAAAAATGGAGCTACAACATGAACGCACGTGTCGCACACGGTAAAGTAACGGGCACCGTGAACGGCGTAACCATTACCAACAGCGGAATCATGGCCCAGGTTTTTGCAGCTACCTCCTATCGGTTTGAAAAAAGCTGGCGGCTGAACGCGAATATCAGCGCGTACAATGGCGGTATCAATTTACAGGGCAAGTCGAATGGCGCAAGTTTTACCTCCTTTAGCGGCAGTAAAGACCTGATGAAAGACCAGCTCTCGCTCTCTGTATCCGTCAACAACCCCTTTCGCAAATTCCGCACGGACAGGCGAACTACTTCAGGTCCGGATTTTATGCAAACCAGCTTCAGAAATGACTATTTCAGATCCTTTAACCTATCCGTCAATTACAAATTCGGCAAATTGAAAGATGCCGTAAAGAAGAACAAGCGGGGCATCCGGAACGACGATGTACAAAATGGCGGGTAGCTTGTCCTTATCATGGGGGATACGTGATCGCGTGACTACCCGGTCAGTCACGTGCGCCCCTGGACAAAGCCTTTTTGACCATTTCTTTCTTGATCCTCGATACCGGGATTTTCGAATCATCCATCATGAGAAGATATCCGCTATCTTCTTTCAGAAGGCTCTTTACGTATGATAAATTGACGAGATGAGAGTGGTGCGGTCGGATAAATCCGTACGCGGCCAACATTTCATCATACTCAAACATTGGCCGGGATACCAGTATCTTCTCCCCGCTTTCCAGGAAAAACAGGGTATAATTATTTTCCGCAATGCAACGGACAATTTCGCCGGTTTTGACGAATCTCGTTTCCTTTGACGATGAAAGAGCTATTTTATGTTCGGATTTCTGCTTCTCATGCAATAACAATTGTACCAGGTTCTGAAGCTGCAAGTTTTGTTGTTTCTCCTGAATTTTAGCCGTAGCCCTCGATACCGCCGACTGCAACTCTAACGGGTCAATGGGCTTCAGCAGGTAATCGACGGCCGAAAATCTGATGGCTTCAATACCAAACTGGTCAAAGCCCGTCACGAAAACAACCTCGAAATCAGCCCTCTGCAATGACTTAAGCAGGTCAAAGCCGGTCTTCCCAGGCATCAGGATATCGAGAAAAACAAGGTCCGGCCGAAACGTATGAATAACCTCGATCGCATGATCTGCATGATGTGCCTCAGCCGCTACCGAAACCTGCGGACAGTGTCTTTTCAGCAGTGCCTTTAAATTATCTACGTTATTGGGTTCGTCATCGACGATAATAGCACGTATCATAACCATTTTTTTAACCAAAAGGTTACGGTAGTCCCGGTAGGTGTCGCAACCGTATTCATTTTACTTGAGTACCCGCTTTTATTGAGCCATTGAATTCGTTCACGGGTAAGATCCAGGCCCTTCCCGTTTGTTCCGGCAGAACCGTCATACCCGCTGCCATTGTCTTCAATTTCAATAAGAATATCCGAATTTGCTTTTGAAAAGGTAAGTGCAAGACGCCCCCTGCTCCCGAGTGCAGAAATACCATGTTTGATCGCATTTTCGACAACCGGCTGTATCAGAAGGGCCGGCACTTCAATTTGAAGGTGCTCAATTTGAGGATCAACGAAAATCTCGTATTGAAAGTCAAACCGCAATTGTTCGAGCTTCAGGTAATTTTCCAGGTTGGAGATTTCAGTTGCCAGCGGAACCATTTCCTTCCCGGATTGATAAAGCGTATTCCGCAGTAGTTTACTAAACCCCGACAAATAATTATTGGCACGGTCAATTTCATGGCTATTGATCAACCCCTGTAGAGAGCTCAGCGCATTAAAAACAAAATGCGGATTGAGCTGCGATTGAATCGCTTGTAATTCGAGATTTGCCTTTTTGGCCAGATCACGGGTTTTCCTGATCCTATTGCCAAATATCGAAAAAGCGATCAATAGCACACACAAAGCTGTAAACCAAGGCTTTGTAAACAACATAACCGGGATCAGCACTAAAAGTTGGGCGTAATAGCCCAGGTTGAAAATCCAATGGTGATCGACAGCAAAGGGATAGGTACCCTTGCTCCCGGCAGTACCCGTGTAGGAATATTCCAGCTGGTAGGCCCCGTCTTCCATCCAGGTCCAGTTATCAGCTCTCTGCTCAAGTTCAATATAGGGAAAAACTTCCTTCACAGAATGCATCCACTGCCCCTTATCATGTGTTCGGTAGCGAATACGCGTAGCTTGTACCCTACCATCAAAATAAGCCTTCTTAAACCCGAAATACATCGTATTCTCCGCAATAGAAAGTGTATCCGGTACGGCGTTCGGAGCAGAATAGGTCGTTTCAGCGCGATTTGCGTAGGGGAACAGCCTTCTTAATTTAGTTGTATCCGAAAGTTCCATGGTATAGAGCGGCGCTACGTACACGTACAACAGCTCAGGTTGTGGATAGAAAAAGTCTATCTGCAGACGACTTATCAGCGTCCCGTCGGCCCGGTGAAGGGAAACAGATACGGTATCAACACCAAATGGGAGCTGTGGACCGGCCGTACATTGCTCGTTGCCGATCTGGTAGGACCTTATCGGGAGAACACTCTCGTCAGGACCGGGCCTCAAGCCGTTTACCTTAAAATAGCAACCTTCCTGCAAATCCCCGCCTCCCCTGACCACCACTGTCATGGGTTCAGCCATTCGACCCGCATGTACGCGGTGGAACCCGTTCGACTGTGTCTCGAATGTCGGTTTTGTGAGGGTATCAATAACCGCAACAGGCGGAATTTTACGTTTCTCCGAATCTGTAAAACTACGGATCACCAGGTCCAGTCGCGGCGTGTCGCCGGGTTCATTGATCAAAAAACGGTTGGTTGCAGAATCAAGCACCAGCGTTTGCCCATTCAGAGGCCCCTGCAGGAGCGCAACAAGCACAAAAAACAGCCATTTCCATTTTTTCATATTTTTTGAATTTGTTTCAGGCAAAAATGAAAAAAGTGCCTGAAACGGGGCTACGGGAATGTGCCTTTGGTATCTATTGATGTGTAAAATGCACGACAAAATTACCCGTCACTCCACTCCTGCCGCCGCGCTTTGACCGTGAGATAGCTTTGCAGCAGCACAGAAAACATTACCAGCCCCAACCCGGCATAAAAAGAAGCGTTCACTTCTTTGCTCTCACCGAAGAACAGAAAGGCTATGAGAATCGCATACACAGGCTCGAGGTACCAGACCAGGAGGGCTTCGTTGAGAGAGATGAGCTTACCAAACACGCCGGTAAACCCCGCAAGCACTACAGCCGTGTGTAATACCAGGTATGATTTCTTCATAAAGAATGTCTTTGCAGGTTATTCAGATTAACAAGATTGATAACCAAGGATAGTTACCCGAGCGAATTAAAGCCCGGAATACTCTGGATAACGCAGAAAATCTAAACCCGCGGCGGGGGAAGACAAGCTTTACGGTTCATGCTTTTTCCGCGAAGATAGAGAAATACACGAAGGAATGCCAAACAAAATCAACTGAAAACCAGGTATAACCGGGCAAAACCCGCCTTACCATAGATAAATCACCCGAACAAGCAAAACCGGTTAATTCCCCTTGATATGAGCCTCAAAAAATACGTTATCCTCCTGCTTTTTTTTATCAGCGTTTTCCCGGCAATGGCCAAAGATTACAGGGCTTCGCTCTTCGGTATTTACTCGGACGGGGTAACGCTTAACACACGCTCCATTCAATACGCCATCGACTATATCCACGCAAACGGGGGCGGGCGCCTGGTCTTTTTTGTGGGCAGGTACCTGACCGGCTCCATTCACCTGAAATCGAATGTCACGCTCCACCTGGAAGAAGGGGCCGTACTGGTCGGCTCTCTAAACCCATGGGATTATGACCGTAAAGTCTGGACCTCGCTGATTTTTGCTCATGACCAACAGCAGATCGCCATTACCGGTAAAGGCATCATCGACGGGCAAGGCCGCTATATTGCCCGCAATATTGTGGACATGATCCACAAAGGCCTGATCAAAGATGCTTTCCGTTTCGACAGGCCCGAGGCCGAATGCCGGCCGGTGCTGGTGTATTTCAAATCCTGCGAGAACGTAAAGGTAACCGGCGTCACACTCCGGAATTCGTCAAGCTGGGTCCAGATTTACGACCAGTGCAGGAAAGTAGGGCTCGACAGTATCGTCGTGGACAGCAAGGCCTACTGGAACAACGACGGGATCGATATCGTGGATTGCGACGATGTGACCATTACCAACTCGTTTATTGACTCGGATGACGACGGAATTTGCCTCAAATCTCATGACGCCGGTAAAGTCTGCCAAAATATCGTGGTACGAAATTGCACCGTAAGGTCCAGCGCAAATGGAATTAAATTCGGAACGGCTTCCTACGGCGGTTTCAGCAACGTAAAAATCTCAAACGTAAAGGTATACGACACTTACCGGTCAGCAGTAACGCTCGCGGCAGTCGATGGCGGCTTTGTCGAAAATGTTTGGGTAGACAGTGTACAAGCCTTTAATACTGGAAATGCCATTTTCCTGCGCATAGGCGAACGCATAAAAGGCAAGAAAGGGCGTATGGAAAATATCCACCTGTCTAATATGTACGTGGAAGTACCGGCCACCAAACCCGACGCAGGCTATGAATATGAGGGACCGACGGAAGATATGCCCCGCAACATCTCCCCGGCCGGTATAACCGGCATGCCGGACGCCCTTATTTCGAATGTAACCTTAAAAAATATCGAAATCCGGTACCCCGGCGGCGGTAATCCGATGTTCGCCAAAGTGGGGCTCGACGAGCTGGATAAAGTACCGGAAAACCCCGAATTCTATCCGGAGTTTTCCATGTTTGACGAGCTCCCGGCCTGGGGACTGTACGTGCGCCACGTAAAGGACCTTAAAGTAGAGGGCCTGGTACTGTCGTGTGAGAAAAAAGACTACCGTACAGCCGTCGTACTGGATGACGTGCACGGCGCTGCCTTCACCGGAACCAAGGTAGCCAAGCCCGATAAAAGAGAATGGATTTATAGCTACAAATCTACCGGCGTCGTAAAAAAGTAGCCATTATCGTTTTTTAATAAACCGGCGCTTCGGTGCTTTTTCAGGGTACATAGACTGGATGGCACCGGCTGCTTCTATCGGAAAATCTGTTTCCAATACGCTCGCACCGTCATTGATGATGGCACGATAGCGTTCTTTCCGCGCCTCCTTGTCAGGCAGTTTGTCGTAAGTGGAAGCAGAAGAAATCATAGCCATTGCACCTTTTCCATTGATCAGGTGATACAACTCCCGGTTGCTTTCCTTGACCTCGGGCCCTATGTAAGCCATCAATTGATTAAAAGGAATCCCGGATTTTTCATAAGCGTCAAACTGCTCCCTCGTACGCATAAAGGCCGAAAAAGTTTGCTGTGGATTGCGCTGCAGGTAAAACTGGGCATGCTCTACGCTATGCGCGGTGATCATTACAAAGGCTTCCGCCTTGTTCTTCCTGATCAGGTCGGCGATCATTGCGTACGGAACACCTTTCTGATCAAGGTTTACAATCGTTTTCCCCCTCGCCCACTCAAACACCTCCTCCAGGGTCGGAATTTTGTACGGCGTCACATTTCCCTTTGCGTCTTTCAGGAAAAGCTTCCGGAGTTCCGCATAGGTATAGTCGCCGATTTTGCCGGTACCGGTGGTCGTCCTGTCCAGGGTCGCATCATGCATCAGAACGATTACACTATCTTTTGTAAGACGGGGATCTATTTCAAAAATCGCGGGGGTGAACTTCAGCGTATGCGCCATTCCCTCAATCGAGTTCTCGGGAAACCCGTCTTCAACGGTGCCGCGGTGACCGGCGATCACGGGCAGATCTCCCTTAGAAAATTGCAGGAAGGCGTGGGTCTCCTTCGGTTTTTTCAGTGCAATCACGTGTAACTTATCCTGTCCTGTCACCGGGACTACGCCCAATGCCAGCCCCACCAGCAGCATGCCTTTCAGCCAGCTATTTCTCATATCGGTTATCGGCAATTCAAAAGTTCCAGTTCAATTTCATAGTTCTCATCCATCGTAAAACGCGTGATGGCAGAGTTTTTCTGTACGATTCGCCGGTAATTCCGGAGCGGCATCCCCAGCTTATGAGCCAGGAAAAAGCGGTTTACGGTATTGTGTGCTACGACGAGAATCCTTCCCTCCGGATGCGCCTGGTAAGCGTCCCTGAAGAAAGCGTCCGCTTTGGTGACAATATCCATTCCGGTATCACCGGTACCACCGGCACGGGTAGTTTCCGGTGAAAGGTCCCATGCCGTCCACAAATCCGGGTTTTCGGCAATAAACTCGCTTCTCCGCTTCCCTTCCCAGCTTCCGAATGAAGCCTCCCGCAACCTCGGATCAGTCGATACTCCGGACGCCTGCCGCCCCGAAGCGAGCTGCGCGGTTATAAAGGCCCGCTGCAGGGGCGAGCTATAGACAGCATCAAACTCTGTATCCCGGAGTAACTCGCCCGCCTGCTGCGCCTGGCTAAGGCCAAGGGAAGTCAGTTCTACGTCGCTGGCGCCACAATAACGGTTACCATCGGCATTCCAGGTGGTTTCACCATGCCGGAGCAAATAAACTGTGAGCATTTCTTCTAAAGAATGTTAGTACACGTTCAATCTTTCAAATATCCTTTTTTCCGTAACAGGTTTTCAAACCTTCCGAAATCATCTTCATACAAAGCGGGAGCACGCGGGTCAAATCCGGCTTCAATATGGGTCATCGCTCCGGCAGCTTCGGCAAGGTCGCTATAACGGGTTTGAGAAGCTGCCAGGACTGCCGCCCCCATCGCTCCCGACGCATTGGCCGTTTTCAGGACCGGACGGTTCAGCACGTCTGCGCGAATCTGCATCCAGACATCGCTGTTGCTTCCGCCACCGGCCGAATAAATCGCCTGTACCCGCTCGCCCGATAAAGCTTCCGCAAGCCGGTATGCCAATCGTTCAACGTAAGCTACCCCCTCCAATCCCGCTGCAAACTCCTGTCCTTTCGTTGAAATCGACGGATCGGTGAAACCCCTCGCGGCCTCATTTACAAACGGAAACCGTTCGCCTTTTTGCCGCAACGGGTACGACAAAAAATGCGTCGGTGTGAGAACGGCTGCTTCACGGTTCATTTCCTGAAGATCTTCCCCGAATTCCCGGCTGATCCAGTCAGCGCCCGTGTTGCTTGCCCCCCCGGGCATCCACGCTCCCGCAGGATGCCGGTGGGAATAAAGCCTTCCCAGCGGATCTTTTATTTCATTCAGCGTAACCCCTTTAACCACCAGGGTAGTGCCGATGGTTGTATTCCAGTCCCCCGGCCGAACAGCGCCTGCCGCCACCTGGGAGGCACACCCGTCAGTCATCCCCGCAACCACCCGCACATTCCCGAGCCGCCAACGGTTTGCCAGATGCGGAAGCAGCACACCTGTGGGTTTCCCGGAAGGGACCACCTCCTGCAGCCATTCTTTTTCTACGGGCAGCGCTTCCGTAATATAGGACGGCCATCTAAAACCTGCCACATCGTAGCCGGTCTTAAGCGCATTGGTATAATCGGTAGTAGAAAAATCTCCTGAGAGCATCCCAAAAATATAGTCGGCTGCGTGTACCCAGCGCCTGGTTTGCTCCGCCTTTTCCGGGTAACGCCCTGCAAACCAGAGTATTTTGGACAAGCCGCTGGAAGCGTTAAAGGCGGTAAAACCGCCGGGGTTGTATGTCAAAGCCAACTCCCGGCAATACCGCCCTTCCTCCTCCTGGCGCGTATCGCTGTACATAAGGGCAGCGTGCAACGGGCGATCTTCTTTATCCAGCGGGATAACGGTTCCGGAAGTGGAGGTGACGGAGAGGGCAGCAACACGACTTCGTACCGCCGCCGGTTGTTCTTCCAATACTTTTCCGACACAAAGCTGCACGGCTTCCCACCATGCATGAGGATCCTGCTCGGTCCTGAAAGCATCCGTCAGGTTGATCCCGGATTGCTCGGCCCCCGACAAAACGCCTTTTTCGTCGGTTAATATTACTCTCACTCCCTGGGTCCCTACATCGATTCCCAGGAAAAATGCTTCGCTCATGACTGATGTAGTTTCAGGGCTTCCCGGTTCTTCTTCCAGCGGTTGTACCAGCCGGTCGTGTCCCATTCGCCGTCGGGTAAGGTCGCTTCAAAACTTGCATCCATTTCTTCGGCAAGTTGCAATACCGAATTGCAGATAACCGCTCCGCCGGCTACCGTCGACTGCGTGAAATGCGTCCGCACGCGTATTTCTTTGCCGGTAAGCCCTGCCAAAAAGCGCAGTAGCAAAGTGCTTTGCATACCGCCGCCGCATGCCCAGAGATAGGGCTCCCGGTGCGGCACCACATCGCACAGATTCCGGTAATTTTCGTAAATGCTGCAAGCCAGGTCCCACAAGAGGGCAAATGCAAAATCACCGCGGGTCAGCTCGTGGTGAAGCGGCGTAGGCAGTACAAATCCGCCCCGGATCAAGGGTCGTTTTTCGTCGGCGATCAATGAACCGAGTGCAGCCCAGCATTGCGGTCCTTTGTCAATAGCAGCCAGTATTTCCCTCTCCATCTGCTCATACGGCTCATTCGGGTAAAAAATCGCTTTAAATCGCTGCAGGTTCAACCCTGTCACGCCCGCGTTCGTTTCCAAAATAAACAATTGCTTTAAGGCGTGACTGTTGGTCCAGGTGCGCTGCCTGTCATCCGTAATATATTGATCAACAATCTTTACTACGGGGGTCGTAGTGCCCGAGACAATCACCACGTCGTCGGTAGACGGAAGCGTGCTCAGTATGGCAAGCTGTGTATCGGCGCCGCCTACTACAACCTTTGTTCCGGGGGAAATACCAAACCTGCCGGCCCATTCCGGAAGCACATCGCCCAACACATCGCCGGCATAGGCCAACGGCGGCAGGATAGCGGGGTCAATAGCAAAATCTGCACACAGTTCTTCCGACCAGCGCCTGTTCTCCACATCATAAAGAAGGGTCTCCGAAGCCTGCGCATGTTCATAGCAGGTCTTACCGCTCAGCCTGAACAGCACCCATTCGCTTATACTGACCATGACGGAAATTTGGGCAGCCCGCTCCGGCTCCCGCCGGGCGATTCCCAAAACCTTGAAAGCAGAAAACAGAGAAGTGGGATACCGGCCAGTCAACCGGTAAACCCGGTCTTTGTCCGCCAGGATGTCTTCAAAATCCCGGCCGCGGTGGTCGATATTGGGCATACCCGCCACTTCCCTGCCCGAAGCGTCCAGTAAAACGACTCCCTCCCTTTGGCTGGAAGAAGTAATGGCAGCAACCCTGGCGCCGTCTATACCGGCCATCACCCGCCGGCACAGCTCAAGAATTTGCGCCCACAATGCTTCAGGTTCAAAATAAAGGGCGTCCGTATACCGTGTATCCCGGTGGTACCTAACCACATCGGCGGCTATTGCGACCACCTTTCCGGCAGGTGTTACCAAGGCGACCCTGACGTTTCCCGTACCGACGTCAATAACCAGATAAACGTTTTCGGTCATGGCTTATGGTTTTTCGGTACGGTTAACCCATTGTTTTACGGCACGGTCTCCGGCTACAAAGTAGGCCCTCAGCGCATTGTTCAGGATATCTGCATGGTGGTCCTCTACTTCGTGCGTGGCTCCTGCTATATGCGGGGTAGCCAATACCTTCGGGTGCCGGATCAGCGCGTAGTCGATCTCGTCGGGCGGTTCATGATCGAACACATCCAGTATAGCACCGCGGATCCGGTTGTTCCGGATCGCTTCCAGCAGCGCCACCCGCTCTACCACGACAGCCCGGGCTGTATTTACAAATATTGCGTCCGGCTTCATCAGGCCGATCAGCGCTGCGCCAACCAGGCCCCTGGTTTCGGGGGTTACCGGCAAATGCACGGAAACCACATCGGACGTCGCAAAAACCTCTTCGATAGTTACTTTTTCGTAAGCCGGGTCTTCCGCCTCCAGGTAAGGATCATAATACTTAACTTTCGCCGGAAAATGCTTTACAAGATTGGCAATGGTTTGCCCGGTGGCGCCGAAACCCACCATACCAATCGTTTTTCCCGCTATTTCATTCCCTTTGAATTGAAGGTAGGACGTATGGGCTCCTGCCTCCCATTTCCCCTCTTTCAGCCACTCTATTCCTGCCAGCGTGTGGCGCATCAGCGTAATAAGATTCCCGATAAACATCTCTGCAACGGCCTGCGCATTGCGGGCAGGTGTATTAAAGACCGGGATACCTGATCGGGTAGCGGTGTCCACGGCCACGTTCGACGGCGTACCACGACAAACGCTTATGAATTTCAAATCCGGGAAAGCCTCTATTACCGCTGCGGTAACTTCATCATGCTCGGTGATGAGCGCGCCTGCCCGGGTTTCTTCAAGCAATCCGATCAATTCATCAGGCTGGTACCCTCGACCATGGTCTTTCCAGGGCTTGTAGATCACCTCGCCAAACATCGCTGCCAGTTTTTCTCTCGCTTCCTCGTAATAGGGAGCAGTCAGTAAGATCCGAATCATGTCTTTTAAAAGTGTTAATGACGGTTGTTTTGCGCCTCTGCCGGCAGCGTCAGAAATCTTGTGAGCAACGCGCTGATAAGATACAGAATAGCCAGTATCCAAACCACTCCCTCGCTCCCCACGCTGTTAATGGTCAGACCAACAATCGCAGGACCGATAAAAACGGGCAACCCCGCTCCCAGGTTAAGAATGGAAATAGCAGCCCCTTTTTCGTGTTGGACCAGGGAAGGTACAAGCGCGGTCAGTGGAACATACCCGGCAAGCAGCCCGCCCCATAATACGCCGCAGAGCATAACCATCCAATAATTGCCGGCGAACCACACCGGAGCGTAGAAAAACAGCAGCGTGGAGACAGCACACCCTACTCCACCGAACCACATGATGGTCCGTTGCCAGCCTAGCCGGTCGCCGATAAAGCCGAACATCAGGTTGAAAACAATATTGCTGGTAAAAATCGTACCCCAGATCTGCAGCCAGTCTTTTGTGGTAAAACCGAATTCTGCCATATAGAGCGGCATAAACACCGGGAAAGCGAATTGCGCGGTGGTATTAATCACGCGCACCAGGCCCCCGATGCCGACTTTGGGTTCCTTCTTTACAATGGTGATCCCGTTCATAAGTGCTTTCCATTTATTTTCGCCGGTTTTCGGTTGCGTCGTTGTAAACCGATCGCGGTTGAGTACCAGCGCAAAGAACGCTCCCAGGGAGACCCAGAAAATAGAGCTCCAAAGCGTATTCTGATACCCGATCGCCCCGATTGCCCAGCTCGAATAATAGGCCCCCAGCACATTTAACCCGCCTGTAAACACAAACCAGAACCAGCCCACGGCCCTTCCCAGCTCATTTTTGCCGGTACGATAGGTAATCCAGACCAGAAATGAATAGGCAAAAAGCGGATAGCCGAAGCCCCGAACCGCATAGGTTAGCAACATAGTGGTGTAATCCAGCCGCTCCATACCAAACCCCACAAACCCGACGGTGCCGATGATATAGAGCAGCAACCCGATACCCATTGTAAACTTTGGGGTATAGGTTTCTGCCATTACACCCGAAAACCAGGAAGATATAGCGATAGTAATCCCGTAAACCGTAAACAGGGAGGCCGACTGGCCGATGGTCATTCCGTTTTCAACCAGGTAGGGACTCAGCCAACCCTGCTCCACGCCATCACCCATCATAAAGATCAAAATTCCCATATATCCCCAGAAGAGGTGGCGCGGGATGCCTAGTTTTTCGAAGTAGAACATAGGGGTTAGGTGTTAGGGATGAGATATGAGGTGTTAGGTATGAGGTGTCAGGCTGGGATGTCAGGTTGGGGTTTATTGGGTGATTGTTTACAAATGAAATAAGAACGGGGCGAAACGGCAAGCAAAATGAAATGTTTTTAAATAAAATTAAACAAAAAATAATTTAATAAAGGGAAATTGGGGAGATCCAAATTCAAAAACATTTCATTTTGTTTCATTTTGGCCGGAATAGAGTATTATTGCAGCGAAAACGATTTGTGTCATGACCATTACCGAAAGGCATCAGTATATACTCGGGCAATTGCAGCGGAGCGGTCGGGTTAGTATACAGGAGCTTTGTGAACAGATACAGGTATCGGGTGTAACAATCCGGAAAGACCTGAAACTCCTCGAAGAAAGAAATCTCCTTTTCAGAACTCACGGCGGGGCTTCTTTACAGAACCCCTATGCGCTTGAGCGCCCCATCCAGGAGAAACAGTTCATTAATGCTCTTGAGAAAAAGCAGATTGCGCTGGCCACATGTACCCTTCTGGCCAACCACGATGCGCTTATGATCGGATCCGGCACAACGGTTTTTGAATTCGCCCGAAACCTGGTCCCGAACAACCCGATAACGGTTATCACCCCTGCACTCAAAGTTGCCCTTGAGCTTTCAGAAAGAAAAAATGTGGAAGTACTCCAGCTCGGGGGAATAATCAGGCAGAATTCATCATCAGTTGCCGGCGCCTTTGCAGAATACATGCTCGCTACCGTGTCGTGCGGCATCCTGTTCCTCGGCGTAGATGGCATCGATCTGGAATTCGGGTTCACGATCAGTAACCTGACAGAGGCCGGCCTCAACCAGAAAATGATTGAAAGCGCCCAGTCCGTAGCCATTCTGGCAGACCATACGAAGTTCGGGAAAAGAGGTATTGCGAAAATCTGCGACTTCGATGCCGTTCATTACGTGGTCACCGATTCACAGACTGCACCGGAAGCGATCACATCGCTGGAAGAGTCCGGCATAAAAGTAATTGTGGGCTGATGCCCGGGAAGGAAAATCAGCCGATGAGGTCCAGCTTGATGCAGGCCTGCTCGGCGGCCGACTGCTCGGCCTTCTTTTTGGAGTAACCGTTGCCCTTCGCAAACGGCTCATCATCTACGTACAATTGCGAAATAAACTCGCGGTGGTGCCAGTTGCCCCGTTCTTCGGTGATTTCAAACCGGATTTCGTGGTTCTGACGCTGTCCCCACTCGATGATCTGGCTTTTGAAGTTAGCATTATTCTGGACAATGCTATCCAGGTCGAAGTGCGTCAGGAGGTTATTGATAACAAATTTACGGACAAAAGAGAATCCTTTGTCCATATAGACCGCTCCTACGAAAGCCTCCAGCGCGTCGCCGTAGACCGAGGAGCGCGGCGACATTCCCCGGAAGTTGCCATCATACTCAATAAACTTGTCGAGGCCCAGTTTTTTCGCAATCTGGTTGAGCGACTCCCGGTTGACAATCCTGGAACGGATTTCTGTGAGAAATCCTTCATCCCGGAACGGGTACTTGGTAAAAAGGAACTCGGCGACGATCATCCCCAATACTGCATCCCCCAGGTATTCAAGACGTTCATTGGACTCACGAAAGCCTTCAATATTGGTCTCTTTCGAGGCAGAAGTATGCCTGAAAGCCAACTGGAATAAGGTAATATTTTTCGGACGTTCACCGATGATTCCCTCGACTGCTTTTTTAAGTCTCTTTTCTTCTTCAGTACTCAGAGACTTGAACAACGAGATAATCGGCTGAAGCACTTTATTGCTCAACTCCACCTATCATTCTGGTTTCTTAAACACCACCGAAGCGTTATGCCCCCCGAACCCGAACGTGTTGCTGAGCGCGATGTTTACTTCACGCTTTTGCGCCTTGTTAAAAGTAAGATTCAGCGAGGGATTAATTCCCGGATCGTCTTCGAAGTGATTGATCGTCGGCGGTATAATCCCGTCACGGATTGACAAAATACAGGCAACCGATTCGATCGCACCGGCTCCGCCGAGCAAATGACCGGTCATCGACTTGGTTGAACTGATGTTCACCTTAGCGGCCTCTTCCCCGAACAGGCGCTCAATCGCGAGCAGCTCCTGTGGATCTCCCAACGGGGTCGACGTACCATGCGTATTGATATAATCTACGTCGGAGGGCTGAATGCCTGCGCTTTCCAACGCATACTTCATTACGTTGTAGGCACCTATTCCTTCGGGATGCGGTGCTGTAATATGGTAGGCGTCCGATGAAAGACCCATTCCTATAATTTCCGCATAAATCTTGGCGCCACGGGCTTTTGCATGCTCATAGTCTTCCAGGATCAGTGCAGCGCCGCCTTCACCGAGAACAAAGCCATCCCGTCCATTGTCGTAGGGCCGGGAAGCCGTTTCCGGCGAATCGTTTCTTTCCGAAAGCGCTTTCAACGCATTAAACCCTCCTACCCCGGCCTGTGTAACAGCCGCTTCCGACCCACCGCTCACACAAATATCCATAATGCCCAACCTGATATAGTTATAGGCATCTATGATCGCGTTTGTAGAGGAGGCACAGGCAGAAACGGTAATAAAGGTAGGGCCTCTCAGACCGTATTTGATCGAAATAACGCCGGAAGCGCTATCCGCAATCATTTTAGGAATAAAGAACGGGTTAAAGCGGGGCTGGCCCGTACCCGAAGCAAAATTAATGACCTCTTCTTCAAAAGTCTTAAGTCCGCCGATGCCGGAACCCCATATAACGCCGGCTTTGTCCAGATTGATTTTTTCCAGATCAAGGCCGGCGTCGAGAATTGCTTCATCAGCAGCGATTACCGCAAACTGTGTGAAAGTATCCATCTTACGAGCTTCCTGACGAGGGATGTATTCGGTTACATCGAAGTCCTTCACCTCACAGGCAAACCGCGTCCTGAATTTTTCTGCATCAAACCTGGTAATGGGCGCAGCACCGCTGACGCCAGCGACCAGATTAGACCAAAATGTAGATGCATCTTTGCCGAGAGGAGTGATTGCCCCGATACCGGTAATTACAACTCTTTTGAAACTCATAAAGTGTAGTAAAGAGAAATGATACCTTCAAGAAAAAGTTTTCGGTAGATTATTACTTGCCTTGGTTTTGCTCCAGATAGCTGATAGCCTGGCCTACAGTACCAATGTTTTCTGCCTGATCGTCCGGAATAGATATGTTGAATTCCTTTTCAAACTCCATGATCAACTCTACCGTATCAAGCGAATCTGCGCCAAGATCGTTGGTAAAGCTTGCTTCCGGAGTCACTTCTGACTCTTCAACACCGAGTTTTTCGACGATAATCTGCTTAACTCTTTCTGAAATTGTTGACATCCTGTTTGTGCTTAATGGTTAAATACGCCACAAATAAATATATTATCCTCCATTTAATCAACTAAAAAGGGAAAAGACGTTATCCTTAGTAAAATACAATTGCATCGTCCGGCCTCCTGAAAAACGCCCGTCTCCATCTCAAATATGCTATACTGAACATTTTACTATAATTTTGAACATCGGATTGCTTTATTAACTTATCAAGCATTATGCAACCAATTCCACATCTGGACAGACAGAATTCTGACCGTTTTTTCTTAATGGCCGGCCCCTGCGCCATCGAGGGGCGGGACATGGCGCTGGCTATTGCCGACAAGATTGTCACCCTGACCGGCAAACTCGGGATCCCCTACATTTTTAAAGGTTCATTTAAAAAAGCAAACCGCACCAGCGGGACTTCATTTACCGGTATCGGCGACGAAAAGGCGCTCCGCATCCTCAGGGAGGTATCCGATACCTTCGGCATCCCGACGGTGACCGACATTCATGAGTCGAAAGATGCCGCGCTCGCCGCGGAATATGTGGACATGCTCCAAATCCCCGCTTTCCTTTGCCGGCAAACGGATCTCCTCATCGCCGCCGCGGAAACCGGCAAGGCCGTCAATGTAAAAAAAGGTCAATTCCTGTCTGCCGGCTCGATGAAGTTTGCCATCGAAAAAATCCGCTCGGTCGCCCCGGACGCTACGGTCGCGCTTACCGAAAGAGGAAATATGTTCGGGTACGGGGACCTGGTAGTCGACTATCGCAATCTTCCCGAAATGCAATCGCTCGGTGTACCCGTGGTAATGGATTGCACCCATTCGCTGCAGCAGCCCAACCAGGCCGGCGGCGTTACCGGCGGAAACCCGAAGCTGATTTCAACCATTGCCAGGGCCGCCGTGGCGGTAGGCGCCGACGGACTTTTTATTGAAACACACCCTAACCCGGCGAAGGCAAAATCAGATGGGGCCAATATGCTGCCGCTCGATCAGCTGGAAGCGCTTTTGGTACAGCTGGTGAGAATCAGAGAAGCGATATGACAGGCACCTTGATCCGGGTTAAAGATTTAACACGCCGGCGGACAGGCAGGACCTGGTCCGTGTTTTTCCTGTCATTCCTCCTGTCAGTTACCGCTCCCGCCCAGAGCGACAGCACCCTCGTACCGCTAAAACTGAAGCATACCATTGCTCCGGTAACCCTTACATTGGCAGGATTCGCTGTCCAGGGAAAAATAAGCCGGCAACTTCAGAACCAGGTGGTGAAGCGATATCCTGGTTTTCACACCAATGCTGAGGACTTCCTGTGGGCCGCTCCTTCGGCGCTTGCTTTCGGATTGAGTGCTTCAGGTGTAAAGGGAAAGCATTCGCTGAAAGAGCAGGTTTTACTCTTCGTCATCTCGAGCGCCTTGTCGGCCGGGGCGGCCCAGACGCTGAAATGGATTTCCAGATACCCACGTCCGGACCTGGATGGCAATGACGCCTTTCCTTCCGGGCACACCGCGCTGGCGTTTACAAATGCCGGCTTTCTGCACGAGGAATATGGACACAGAAGTATCTGGTATTCTGTAGGCGGGTTCGGCAACGCTGCGGCAGTCGGCGGGCTCAGGATGTTGAACAACCGTCACTGGCTGGCCGACGTGCTCGTAGGCGCAGGTATTGGAGTGGGGGCATCCAAGGCGGTCTACCTGGCCTATCCGTATGTGAAGAGGAAAGTGCGAAAAAAACGGCAGTGAGCCGGGGACGACCTCCGCAGGGTCATTCTGAGAAAAAAGTTTTTTGCGAAAACACGTTGTAGCGGAGATGACAAATAGATGTTGTCAATGGTAGTCAATGGTAGCCGGAGGCTACCACCCGGACGGTCATCCTGAAGCGGAGCGCAGCGGAGTCGAAGGATCTCCTGTTGCTATAAAAAGCCCTCTGAAAGGGATTGGGTACGGGGACCGGGAGATCCCTCCGCTGCGGTCGGGATGACCCTCCGGTTGGTGCGGCGCCAAACCTGTTGTTGTCAATGGTAGCGCATCTGCCGGACGGTCATCCTGAATGGAACGCAGTGGAACTGAAGGATCTCCTGTTGCAAGAAAAAAGCTCTCTGAAAGGGATTGGGTACGGGGACCGGGAGATCCCTCCGCTGCGGTCGGGATGACCCTCCGGTCGGAGCGGCTCCAAACCTGTTGTTGTCAATGGTAGCGCATCTGCCGGATAGTCATCCTGAAGCGGAGCGCAGCGGAGGGATCTCCTGTTGCAAGAAAAAAGTCCTCTAAAAGGGATTGGGTACTGGGACCGGGAGATCCCTCCGCTGCGGTCGGGATGACCCTCCGGTCGGAGCGGCTCCAAACCTGTTGTTGTCAATGGTAGCGCATCTGCCGGATAGTCATCCTGAATGGAACGAAGTGGAACTGAAGGATCTCCTGTTGCTATAAAAAGCCCTCTGAAAGGGATTGGGTACGGGGACCGGGAGATCCCTCCG